>NZ_JBKDTZ010000367.1:0-8811 GCF_046339755.1 Acidovorax sp.
ACGCCCTGCACGGGGGTTTTGAGGTCTTCGAGCGCCAGCCGCACGGCGGATCCATCCGTGGTCTTGGCTTGCTTGACAGCCTCGGCGTACAGCAGCACCGAGTCGTAGCCGTGCAGCGCGAACGAGAACGAGCCGGGGGCCAGCGCGTTCACGCGCACGCCGCAGGGGGCCTGCTCGGCCGCGAGCGACTGGGTGAACATCTTGATCGCGCCCTTGGAGGGCGAATAGCCCAGGCTGCCGGCCTGGCCCGCGTACGCGGCGATGGAGGCGATGTTGATGATGGAGCCTTTGGTGGACTGGATGGCCGGCAGCCAGGCCAGGCTCACGTTGAAGGTGCCGTGCACGTTCACGTCCAGGGTCTTCTTCCAGTTGGCGGCGGCACGCTCGCTGGCCGTGCCCTCGCGGATGATGATGCCCGCGTTGTTCACCAGGATGTCGATGGCCCCCACGTCGCGGCCCACCTGCGCGGCCAGCGCATGGCAGGCTTCGGCATCGGTCACGTCCAGCGTGTAGGCCCAGGCCTGGCCGCTGGCGGCGCGCACCAGCCCAGCGGTTTCTTCGACGGCGGCGGCGTTCATGTCGGTCACGACGACGCGTGCGCCAGCCTGCGCCAGGCCCAGCGCGATGGCGCGGCCGTTGCCCTGGCCTGCGCCGGTCACCAGCGCGAGCCGGCCGTTCAACAGGCGCGGGGCCACTGCTTCGGGGTACAGCATTTGTCGCTCCTTCTTCTCGTGTTGTCGTGTTCGCTCAGGCCGTGCGGGCCACGGGGACGGCGGCACGCTCCTGCAGGCTCACCGATTCGCGCACCGGCACCAGGGCGCCCGCCAGCTCCATGCCGGCCACGTAGCCGAAGGTGAGCGCCGGGCCCAGCGTGATGCCGGCGCCGGGGTAGTTGCCGCCCATGATGCTGGCCGCGTCGTTACCCACGGCGTACAGCCCCTTGATCGGCTGGCCGGCACCGTTGAGCACACGGGTGCGGTCATCGGTCTGCAGGCCCGCGAAGGTGCCGATGTCGCCGATCACGAGCTTGATCGCGTAGTACGGCCCGGACTCCAGCGGTGCCAGGCACGGATTGGGCGTGACCAGGGCATCGCCCTGGTAGCGGTTGTAGGCCTTGCTGCCCTTGCCGAAGGCCGGGTCCTCGCCGCGGCGGGCCGCGTCGTTGAACTCGCGCACCGTGGCCTCCAGCACCGCCGGCTCCACGCCGATGCGGCCGGCCAGCTCGCCCACGCTGTTGCCGCGCAGCAGGTAGCCGCTGCGCAGGTGGCGGCCGATGGGCATGGGCGCCGGGGCCACGCAGCCCAGGCCATAGGAGCGCAGGGCCTTGTGGTCGCACAGCAGCCAGGCGGAGACTTCCTTCTCACCCTGGCAGGCGGCCACCATGGCCTGCACGAAGTCGTGGTACGAGTTGCCCTCGTTGGCAAAGCGCTGGCCCTTGGGCGTCACGGCGATCACGCCGGGCTTGGCGCGGTCGATGAAGTGGGGCATCACGCCCTTGCTGCCATCGGCGCGCGTGGTGACCGAGGCGGGGACCCAGGCCGCCGCATGGGGGATGGTGCCGTCCACCCGGCCGCCCACGGCCTCGGCGAGCTTGAGGCCGTCGCCGGTGTTGGATGCGGGCGAAGGCGAGTAGTGCTCCTTGCCGGTGGGCGCGTGGGGAAAGAGCTGCTTGCGCCGCTCCACGTCGTGCGGGAACCCGCCGCAGGCCAGCACCACGCCGCGCGTGGCGGTCACCTTCACGGTCTTGCCTTCATGCTGCACCAGCGCGCCGCTTACGCCGTCGTATTCCACCACCAGTTTCGTGACCGGGGAGGACAGCCACACGGGGATGTCCAGATCCATCGCGGCCTTGGCCAGGCGGCCGGCCAGGGCATTGCCGTTGGTCAGCGTCATGCCGCGGCCATGGCCCATGACGTCCATCGCATGCTTGCTCAGGCGCCGCGTCACATAGGCAAACGAGGTGGGCGACTTGAAAGCCCGCATGAAGTGTTTGATCTCGGGGCCCGAGCCCAGCATCATGCCGAACACCGTCAGTTCGGGCAGGGGCGGCGCCAGGTGCTTGATGCGCGGGCCGAGTTCTCGCCCATCGAACGGGCGCGTGACCATGGAGCGCCCGCCGGGCTGGCCACCCGTGGCCTCGGCGTGGTAGTCGGGGAACACCGCCGGCATGTCGAACTGCACGCAGGTGTTCTGGGTGAAGAAGTCGATGGCCTTGGGGCCGTACTCCAGGAAGGCGTCGACGCGCGCCGCGTCGAAATGGGTCGTGGCCTCGTGCTGCAGGTAGGCGCGTGCGGCGCCCGCGGGCTCGTGGATGCCTTGCTTCTTGGCCAGGCGCGTGCCCGGAATCCACAGCCACCCGCCCGAGCGGGCGGTGGTGCCGCCAAAGCGCGCTTCCTTCTCCACCACCAGCACCTTCAGCCCCTGGGATGCCGCCGTGATGGCCGTCGCCATGCCCGAGGCGCCCGTGCCCACCACCAGTACATCCACCGAGATGCTGTCTTGCGTCATTGCATTGTCTCCAACGTTCGAAGTGTTTCGGCGAATTCTAACGAGCATATGACCATTGTCAATTCATCCGCTAATATCAAATGATGTGATTCAGTCGAATGAATCTGTTTATGTCATGGAAAACCCTTATGGATACACTGGCCACCCCCCGTCTGGATATCCCCATCATGGAAAAAAGCCGCCGCGGCATTCAATCGGTCGAAATCGGAAGTGCGCTGCTGCTGCAGCTGGCCCGGCACGTACGCCCACTGGCCCTCAAAGACCTGGCCAAGGCCAGCGGAATGACGGCGGGCAAGGCGCACCCGTACATGGTGAGTTTTCTCAAGGTGGGCTTCGTCACGCAGACCGAAGCCGGCCACTACGAGCTCGGGCCGCTGGCCCTGCAGCTGGGCCTGACCCGGCTGCAGCGCATGGACCCGGTGAAAGAAGCCTCGCAGCTCATCGAGGCGCTGGCCAATGACTCGGGGCAGAGCATCGCGGTGGCCGTGTGGGGCAACCTGGGACCGACCATCGTGCGGCTGGAGGAGCCCATCGAGCCCCTGCACGTGAACCTGCGCACAGGCACCGTGATGTCGCTGACCAATACCGCCACGGGCCGGCTATTCGCAGCCTACATGCCGCCCAAGGTGGTGGAGCGCATCCTGAACGATGAACTGCAGCGCCTGGGCACGCGCAAGGACGCCAAGGGTGCGCCGGAGCATGAGGAGCTTGATGCCGCCCTGGCCGAGACGCGCAAGCACGGCCTGTCGCGCTCGCTGGGGCAGCCGATTCCCGGCATCGACGCGCTGTGCGCACCGGTGTTCGACTCGGCCGGCCACCTGGTGCTGGGCATCCTGGCCATGGGCCCCTCGGCCAGCTTCGACAGCAGCTGGGATGGCTCAGTGGCCACGCCGCTGCGCCAGTGCGCACTGGAGGTATCGCAGCGCATCGGCCGCACGGCGCCTCCCGCGCAGGGCTGAACCACGCACCAGGGACTTGGCGGGCCCTATGCCTGGACGGGCCGGGCCGCCTCCACCTGGGCGTTCACGCGCTCGGCCAGCGCCATGTCTCCCGGAGTCTCGGGAGTGAACTTGTCCACGGCAAGCGGCTGACCTCCCTCGTCCAGCGCCGCATAGACGGCCACGCAATGGGCCACACCGGGCAGCTCCTTGGCCTGGATGCCGCCGCTGCGCACCTCGATCAGCATGTGCATGCTGGTCTCTCCCGTGTGCGCCAGGCTGGCTTGCACCTCCACCAGATCGCCAGGGTGGATGGGGCGGTCAAAGCTGGTAGCGCCCATGAGCGCCGTCACGCAGGTGCCGCCCGCCCAGGCGCTGGCGCAGGCAAAGCCTGCTTCATCCATCCAGCGCAGCACCGTGCCGCCGTGGATGCGGCCGGACGCCGACGGCGCAGTGTGCGACGCCAGAAAACGCAGGGTGATGGAATGCATGCGGTGGTCTCCTCAGTACTGCCACGGGTATAGCCGATTTCGTGCTGCGGGATGTGTAGGAGCGTGTCGTCACCCACCAGGCGGGCGGGTTGGGGCGACGCGCGGCAGCACCAGCCGCGCGCGCAGCCCGGCGCCTGCGGCACTGTGCAGCTCCAGCGTCCCACCGTGGGCACGCGCCACACGCTCGGCAATCGCCAGGCCCAGGCCCGCCCCCGGGGTGCCGGAGCGCGCTGCGCCGCCTCCGCGGGCAAAGGGCTGGCGCAGGCGCTCCAGCTCGTGCACCGCCACGCCTGCGCCATGGTCCGCCACTTCGATCCAGGCCCGGGCCGCATCGGCCCCCGTGCGCAGCACCACGGGCGCGGCGCCATGGCGCCAGGCGTTTTCCACGAGGTTGTCCAACGCACGCCGCAGGGCCTGGGCATGCACCGGCACCTCGGGCACGGCGCCCAGCTCCAGTTGCACCGCGCGGCCGTGGTCGGCCTGGGCCTCGGCTATGGCCTGGGCCAGCCCGTCGAGCGAGGCCAGGGTGGCCGGCTCGCCATCGCCCAGGCGCGCGAAATCGAGGAACTGGCCGACGATGGCATCCATCTCCTCGATGCTGCGCGCCATGCTGGCGGCCAGGGGGGCATCCACCTGCGCCTGGGCGATCTCCACGCCCAGGCGCAGCTTGGTCAGCGGCGTGCGCAGGTCGTGCGAGACACCGGCCAGCATCAGGGTGCGCTCCTGCTCGGCCTCGGCCAGGCTGCGCGCCATCTGGTTGAAGCTGCGCGCCACGGTGGCGATCTCCTGCGGGCCATCCTCGGGCAGGGGTTCGGGCTGGCGGCCGCTCGACAGTTGCTGCGCAGCCGCCACCACGCGCGCCAGCGGCCGGTTCAGGTGGCGCTGTAACCACCAGGCACCCAGCAGCGCGAGCAACCCGCCGGCGATGGTCGCCATGAGCCAGGCCCCCGTGAATTCGCGCGTGGGAAAGACGCTGGGCAGGGTGAGCCAGTAGTCCGTGCCGCCGTGCGCCACGCGCAGCGCCAGCATGCCCGCGCCATCGCGGCGCCAGCGCGCCTGGCCGGAGCCGCCGGCCTCCGCCTGGTCCAGCCGGCGCGCGACGGCCTGCACGAAACGCCGCTCCAGTGGAGACAGCAGGGCACGCCAGCGCAGGGGTGGGGGCTCGTCGGCGTCGCGCTCCGCCTCGGCCGCCTGGCGATTGAAGGCCTCCACAAAGGCCGCCCGCTGACCCGGCGGCAACACATCGAGCCCCGCGCGCAGGGCGGCCACGTTGTGTGCCACGCCATCGGCCACCTGGGCCACGCGCGGCTGCAGCACCATCTGGCGCACCAGCACCACGGCACACAGCTGGCTCGCCACCACCAGCGCGGCGATGAGCAGCAGGTTGCGCCCGAGCAGGCTGCGCGGCCACGCGCTCATGCCGCGCCTCCCGCAGGGGCTGCGCCGTCGGGCATGAAGACATAGCCCACGCCCCAGACGGTGCGGATGTGGCGGGGCTGCGCCGGGTCGGCCTCGATGAGCTTGCGCAGGCGCATCACCTGCACGTCGATGCTGCGGTCCGTGGCCTCGTGATCGGGCCCGTAAGCCAGCGCGATCAGCCGGTCCCGGCCCAGGGGGCGGCGCGGCTGCTGCGCCAGGACTCGCAGCAGCGCGAACTCGCCACTGGTGAGCACTACTTCTTGCCCGTCGCGGGTGAGCCTGCGCTCCTGCAGGAAAAGCTCGAACGCGCCGAAGCACACGCTGGCACCCGGGCCTGTCTGCAGCGGGCCGGTGTGCGCGCCCAGCATGCGCTGGCGCCGCACCATGGCCTGCACGCGCGCCAGCAACTCACGTGGGTTGAAGGGCTTGGGCAGATAGTCGTCGGCCCCCATTTCCAGGCCGATGATGCGGTCCACCGGGTCGCCACGTGCGGTGAGCATGAGGATGGGAATGGTCTCGCCCTGGGCGCGCAGGCGCCGGCAGATGGACAGGCCGTCCTCGCCCGGCATCATCACGTCGAGCACCAGCACGTCGAAGCGCTCGCGCGCCAGCAGCGCATCGAGCGGCCCGGCGCCGTCCACCGTGCGCACGGCATAGCCCTGGTCGCTCAGGTAGCGCTGCAGCAGGGCGCGCAGGTCGGGCTCGTCATCGGCCACCAGGATACGGGCCAGGGCGTCGGTCATGGGCAAGGGTGCATGCAAACAAACGGGATGGGGCAATGGTAGGGCGCAATGCCCTGCCGCAGGTCCCTTCGTCATGCTTTGTCATACATCGGGCCGCCCACGCCACACATGGCTCACACCTGGGCGCGAAAGTGGAGCCTTGCCAACCCAGGAGCCCTCCATGACCACTTCTTCCCACACCCGCGCACTGGCCCTCGCCAGCGGGCTTGTCCTGGGCCTCATGGCCGGCGCGTGCGCGCAGGCCGCGCCCTCGGCCCAGCGTGTCCAGCACATACAGCAGGCGCGAGAACAGCTGCACCAGCGCTTCGTGGCCGCCGACCGGGACGGCAACGGCCAGCTCACGCGCGCCGAGGCCCAGGCCGGCATGCCGCGTGTGCACAGCGCCTTCGACCAGATCGACACCGCCCGCAAGGGCTATGTGACCGAGGCCGAGATCACGGCAGCCATGGTGGCCCGGCTGGCCAGCCGCCGGGGCATGCCGCAGCAGTAACCGCATTTCACTACCATCACAGGAGAAAACGACCATGACCACCCCTATCACCCCCCGCCTGCGCACCTGGGCCCGCCGTGCTGCCGCCCCCCTGGGCCTGGCCCTGGCATCGCTGGTCGCCATGGCACCGGCCCAGGCCCAGTTGACCGACCCAGGCCTCTTTCTGGAGGAAGGCGGCGGCACCGTCACCACCCTTCCGGCCGGCGTGCAGCGCATCGCCGACGTGCCCTATGGGACCGACCCGCTGCAGCGCATGGACGTGTACCTGCCCGCCGCCCCGCGCAGCAGCGTGGAGGGGCCGGCCCCGGTCATCTTCATGGTGCACGGCGGCGGCTGGCGCACCGGCGACAAGGCCATGAGCCGCGTGGTGCAGGAAAAGGCCGCGCGCTGGGTACCGCGCGGCTTTGTCTTCATCTCGGTCAACTACCGGCTGCACCCGGCCGTGAACGTGCTGCAGGAGGCCATCGACGTGGCCCTGGCGCTGGACACCGCGCAGAAGCAGGCCGCGCAATGGGGCGCCGACCCCGCCAAGTTCATCCTCATGGGCCACTCGGCCGGGGCACACCTGGTGTCCTTCGTCAATGCGCATGCGCCGCTCTTGCGCCAGTTGGGCGTCACGCCGTGGCTGGGCACGGTGTCGCTGGACAGCGCGCTGCTCAACGCCCCGGTCGTGATGTCGCTGCCGCACTACCCGCTGTACGACGAGGTGCTGGGCAGCGACCCGGCCTTCTGGCTCGCGATCTCGCCCTACCAAGCCGTGACGGGTGCTCAGCCGCCCTACCAGTTCGTGTGCTCCACCAGCCGGCCCGACCGCCCCTGCCTGCAGGCCCAAGGCATGGCCGCGCATGTGCAGGCCCTGGGCGGCCGCGCCGAGGTGCTGCCGCAGGACCTCACACACGGCGAGATCAATGCCAACCTGGGGCTGGACAGCGACTACACGCGCGCCGTCGAGACGTTTATGGGATCGCTCGACCCCGTCGTCGCACAGCGCCTGCGCTAAGCGAGATAGCGCGCCAGGTACTTGCCCGTGTGGCTGGCGGGGTTGGCCGCCAGGTCCTCGGGCGTGCCCACGCCGACCACGGTGCCGCCGCCGGCCCCCCCTTCGGGACCCATGTCGATGAGCCAGTCGGCCGTCTTGATGACGTCCAGGTTGTGCTCGATGATGACGATGGTGTTGCCCGCGTCGCGCAGTTGGTGCAGCACCTTGAGCAAGAGGTCGATGTCGGCGAAGTGCAGGCCGGTAGTGGGCTCGTCCAGGATGTAGAGCGTGCGGCCGGTGTCGCGCTTGGAGAGTTCCTGCGCCAGCTTCACGCGTTGCGCCTCGCCGCCCGCGAGCGTGGTGGCAGCCTGGCCCAGGCGGATGTAGGACAGGCCCACGTCCAGCAGGGTCTGCAGCTTGCGCGCCAGGGCCGGCACGTCCTTGAAGAAGGCGAAGGCATCCTCCACGGTGAGCTCCAGGATCTGCGCGATGTTGCGGCCTTTCCAGAGCACCTCCAGCGTCTCGCGGTTGTAGCGCTGGCCGTGGCAGACGTCGCAGGGCACGTAGACGTCGGGCAGAAAGTGCATCTCCACCTTGACCACGCCGTCGCCCTGGCAGGCTTCGCAGCGGCCGCCGGCCACGTTGAAGGAAAAGCGCCCCGGACCGTAGCCACGCTCCCGGGCGGTGTTGACCTCGGCCATGAGCTCGCGGATGGGCGTGAACAGCCCCGTGTAGGTAGCAGGGTTGCTGCGCGGCGTGCGGCCGATGGGCGACTGGTCGACGTTGATGACCTTGTCGAAGTACTCGATGCCCACGATCTCGTCGTGCGCGGCCGGCTCTTCGTGGGCGCGGTAGATCTGGCGCGCCACCGCGGCGTACAGCGTGTCGTTGACCAGCGTGCTCTTGCCCGAGCCCGAGACCCCCGTCACGCAGGTCAGCAGACCCACGGGGAAGTCCACTGTCACGTTCTTGAGGTTGTTGCCGGTGGCGCCGGCCACGCGCAGCGCCTGCACGGCGCCCTGGCGCGCATGGTGGGCGGCCATGCGCTCGGCGCGGCGCTTGCTGGCCTCGGTCTCGGGAAAGCGCGACTTGCCCTTGGCCGGCACGGGCGCCGGTGCGGCCGCCTCCACCACCGGCAGCCAGGGCGTGCGGCGTTTGGGCACAGCGATGGCCAGCGTACCCGACAGGTACTTGCCGGTGAGCGATTCGGGGTGGTTGCGCACGGCGTCGTAGCTGCCCTGGG
>NZ_JBKDTZ010000368.1:0-17872 GCF_046339755.1 Acidovorax sp.
TGCGCACGCAGCCGCATCTCCGCGAATGCGCCCGACCCACCCCGGCCGCGCACCAGCCAGAGGGCCACGGAAAAGCACACGCCCGCCAGGTCGCACAGCAGGGTCAGCGCATGCAGGCCGCGCGACAGCCGGCGGAAGGACGTGCTCTGGAGGGATGCCATGGTGATTGCCTCATGTTTTCTGTAAAACAATAACAATATTCTGCCATACAGAAATCAAAAAGCACACAGGCCAGCCCGGTGTGGGGGGCTGGCCTGTGGTGGAGGCAAACGGTCAGAACGCGACCGCGTGCCCGTCCTTGCGCGGGTCGGAGCCCGCGACATAGCTCTCGCCCTGGCGCAGTACGAGCTGTGCGCCACCGAAGGCGAAGACGCCATTGCCCTCTTCCACCGTGACCTCATGGCCGCGCGCGCGCAGCGCTGCCACCACGGCGGGGTCGAAGGCCGGTTCCACCGCCACGCCCTTGCCGCCCGTCACGCGCCAGCGCGGCGCATCGGCCGCAGCCTGGGGGTTCTGGCCGTAGCGCAGCACGCGCAGGGCCATCTGCAGGTGGCCCTGGGACTGCATGGGGCCGCCCATCACGCCAAAGGCCATCTGCGGCGTGCCGTCGGCATGCATGGCAAAAGCCGGGATGATGGTGTGCGAAGGGCGCTTGCGCGGCGCCACTTCGTTGGCATGGCCGGGCGCCAGGGTGAAGCCGTGGCCACGGTTCTGCAGGCTGATGCCGGTGCCCGGCACGACCACGCCCGAACCGAAGCCCATGTAGTTGGACTGGATGAACGAGACCATCATGCCCGAGGCATCGGCCGCCGCCAGGTACACCGTGCCGCCGGGGCGCGGCGTGCCGTGGCCAGGGTCGCCGGCCTGGGCGGCGTCGATCAGTTGCGCGCGCTGCTGAAGATAGGCCTCGTCGAGCAGGTCGCGCGGCGTCACCTTCTGCATGGCGTCCATGTCGGCGTTGTATTCGTGCAGATCGGCCAGCGCGAGCTTCATGGCCTCGATGCTGGCGTGCACCGTGTCCACGCTGTCCAGAGGCTGGCCGCCGATGCCATGGGATTCGAGCATGCCCAGCGCCATCAGCGTGGCGATGCCCTGGCCGTTGGGCGGAATTTCATGGACCACCGAATCGCCGAAGCGCTGGCTCACGGTGCCCACCCAGTCGGCCTGGTGCGATGCGAGGTCGTCCTCGGTCATGGCGCCGCCGTGGGCGCGGGCATGCGACACCATCTGGCGCGCGAGTTCGCCGCGGTAAAAGGCTTCGCCTTCGGTCTGGGCGATCAGCTCCAGCGTGCGCGCATGGGCCTCGCTGCGGAAGATCTCGCCGGCCCGTGGCGCGCGGCCACCGGGCATGAAGCATTCGGCAAAGCCCGGTTGGGCACCGAGCTTGGCGGCCCCCAGTGCCCACAGGCGGGCGATGGTGGGCGAGACGGGAAAGCCGTTGCGCGCGTAGTCGATGGCAGGTTCGGCCAGTTTCGCAAAAGGCAGCTTGCCCATGCGCCTGGACAGTGCCACCCAGGCCGAAACCGCGCCAGGCACGGTGACGGCGTTCCAGCCCAGCTCGGGCAGGCCGCCGCGCTCGGCGAAGTAGCCAGGAGTCCACGCGGCCGGCGAGCGGCCCGAGGCGTTGAGGCCATGCAGCTCCTTGCCATCCCAGACGATGGCGAAGCCGTCGCTGCCGATGCCGCAGCCCGTGGGCTCGACCACGGCGAGCGCCATGGCGGCGGCGATGGCCGCATCCACGGCATTGCCGCCGGCCAGCAGCATGCGCAGGCCGGCCTGCGCGGCCAGCGGCTGCGAGGTGGAGACCACATTGCGGCCCATCACGGCGCTGCGGTTCGATGCGTAGGGAAGGGTCCAGTCCAGGTCGTTGGTACGGTCGATCATCGGTGCGCTCACTCCAGGGCAATCTTGTGTTGGCGGATCACCGTGGCCCAGCGGGCGCTGTCGGCCTGCACCATGGCCGCGAACTTGGCGGGGGTGCTGGGCGCGGCAGGTTCCACGCCGAGCTTGGCCAGGCCTTCGGCCACTTCGGCCGACTGCATGGCCTTGGCAAAGGCCTTGTGCACACGGTCCACCAGCTCCGGCTTGGCGCCGGCAGGCAGGTAGACGCCGAACCAGGTCACCGAGGAGTAGCCGGGCAGGCCGGATTCGGCCATGGTGGGCAGCTCGGGCGCGAGCGCGCTGCGTTTTTCGCTGGTCACGGCCAAGGCGCGCAGGCGGCCGTTCTTGACGTGCGGCATGCCGGTGGGCAGGGAGTCGAACAGCACATGCGTCTGCCCGGCCACGAGGTCGGGGATGGCCAGCGCCGTGCCCTTGTAGGGCACATGCGTCATCTCCACACCCGCCTGGGCGCTGAAGGCGGCCGCGTTCAGGTGCACGATGGTGCCGTTGCCGCTGGTGGCGTAGTTGAGCTTGCCGGGGTTGGCCTTGGCGTAGGTGATGAGTTCGCCGACGGTCTTCACGGGCAGCGAGTTGGTCACCAGCAGCACGCTGGGCGCGTCGGCCAGGTGGGCGACGGGCGTGAAGTCCTTGCGCGCGTCATAGGCCAGGCGCGGCATCAGGTGCGGCGAAATGGCATGCGTGCTGCTGGTGGTGAGCAGCAAGGTGTAGCCGTCGGGCTGCGCCTTGGCGGCTTCGGCGGAGCCGATGGTGCCGCCGGCACCGGGGCGGTTGTCCACCACCATCTGCTGGCCCAGGTCCTGCGCCACACGCTGCGCGACCACGCGCGCCACCAGGTCGGTGGCGCCGCTGGCCGGGAAGGGCACGATCACCCGCACAGGGCGGTCGGGCCACTGGGCCTGGGCGTGCGCGCCCACCGACCATGCCGCAAACCATGCCAGGCCCAACAGGCCACGGCGCAGGGACGAAAGACGCATACAAAGCACTCCAAAAAGGAAAGGGGGACACCGTCAAAACAGGCCCCATCTTAGGAATGTGGCAGTCGTATGACCACCACCAAATCAGCAAATGGCTTTGCCGCTACGGCAAAGCGCTTCGCTTTTTGAGATGATTGACGGCAAACCGACCTCACAGCCCCTCCCATGCGCGCCCAGCTTCTGCAAGACACCGCCCTGCGCTACTTCCTCGAAGTGGCGCAAAGCGGCTCGCTCACCGAGGCTTCGGCCCGGCTGCATGTGGCCGCCTCGGCCCTGAGCCGGCAGATCGCCGGGCTGGAATCGCAGCTGGGCACTTCGCTGTTCGAGCGCCACCCGCGCGGCATGGTGCTCACGGCGGCGGGCGAGATCCTGGCCACGCATGCGCGCCGCACGGTGCTGGACGCGGAACGGGCCTTGGGCGAGATCGGCGCGCTGCAGGGCCTGCGCGCGGGCCAGGTGCGGCTGGCCACCTCGGACGCCTTTGCCAACGAACTGGTGCCGCGGCTGTGCGTGGAGTTCCAGCGCACGCACACGGGCATCCAGTTCGAGGTGCTGTCCCTGCCCACGGCCCAGGTGCCCGATGCGGTGCGCAGCGGCGCGGCGGACATCGGCCTGTGCTTCAGCCGGGCCCCGCACAAGGACATCGAGGTGGCCTACCGCCAGACCGCACCGGTGCTGGCCCTGGTGCCCCCGGGGCATCCCCTGGCCACTGCCGCGAGCGTGACCCTGGCCCGCATGGGCCAGTACCCGCTGGCCCTGCCGCCGCCCGAGACCACCATCCGCCAGATGGTCGACATCGTCTGCAGCCGCCAGGGACTGCAACTGGCGCCCGTCCTGGTGAGCAACCATGCCAAGACCATGCTCAACTTCGTGGCGAACGGGGGCGGGCTGTCGGTGTCCAGCGAGATCGCAGCGCGCCACCTGGTGGCCGCGGGTGCCATCGTGGCCCTGCCCATCAGCGACCAGGGCATGGACCTGCGCGACCTGGAGCTGCAGACCCTGGCGGGCCGCAGACTGCCGGTGGCGGCGCAGGCCTTCCTGGACCTGCTCAAGGAGCGGCTGCCCGGCCCCTGGTAGCAGGCGTCAGGCCCGCCCTTCGTGCTGCTGGCGGAACTCGCGCGCCTTGCCGAAATGGCCGTTGCCGATGAAGGGCACGGGCGGGCGCAGCGCCGACAGCGGCGAAGGGTGGTTGGAAGTGAGCACCAGGTGCCCACGGTCGGCCGGGATCCACGCGCGCTTGGACTGGGCATGCGAACCCCAGAGCATGAACACCACGGGGCGCTCGCCCTCGGCCACGTGGCGGATCACGGCGTCGGTCAACTCCTCCCAGCCCTTGCCGGAGTGGCTGGCGGCCTGGCCCTCTTCCACCGTGAGGCCGGTGTTGAGCAGCAGCACGCCGTTCTTCGCCCATTTGACCAGGCTGCCGCCCGGCTCGGGCCAGGCCGGGAAGGCGGTGCCCAGGTCGCGCTGCATCTCCTTGAAGATGTTGCGCAGCGAGGGCGGCAACTGCACGCCCGGCGCTACGGAGAACGCCAGCCCCTCGGCCTGGCCTCGGCCGTGGTACGGGTCCTGGCCGAGGATGACCACGCGCACCTGCTCGGGCGGGGTCAGTTCCAGCGCACGCAGCGGCTTCGGAGGAAAGATGGCGGCGCCCGCATCCAGGCGCTGTTGCAGGTAGGCCAGCAGCGCCTTTCCGCGCGCGCCAGCAAAGAAGGCATCGACCAGCGGCTGCCAGCCGGGCGCCACGGGCCAGTCGGCCGGGTCGGCGCTTTGCAGTTGGGTGACGTCGGTCATCGAGGTAGCCAGCGTGTATCAGCCGAACAGCTTGGCCAGCGCCTCGCCGGGCTCCTTGGCACGCATGAAGGCCTCGCCCACGAGGAATGCGTTCACGCCCGCATCGCGCATGGTCTTCACGTCGGCGGGCGACAGGATGCCCGACTCGGTGACCAGCAGGCGGTCGGCCGGCACGTTCTTCTGCAGGTCCAGCGTGGTCTGCAGCGAGACCTCGAAGGTGCGCAGGTTGCGGTTGTTGATGCCCACGAGCCGCGTCTTGAGCTTGAGCGCACGCTCCAACTCGGCGCCATCGTGCACCTCGACCAGCACGGCCATGTCCAGGCTCTTCGCGATGGCTTCGAAGTCGGCCATCTGCGCGTCGTCGAGGCTGGCGGCGATCAGCAAAATAGCGTCGGCGCCCATGGCCCGCGATTCGTAGATCTGGTAGGCATCGACCATGAAGTCCTTGCGCAGCACGGGCAGCTGGCAGCTGGCACGCGCCTGCTTGAGGTAATCCACGCTGCCCTGGAAGAACTGCTTGTCGGTCAACACCGAGAGGCAGGCCGCGCTCACCGTGCCATCGCCGTCGGCATAGCTCTGGGCGATATCGGCCGGAATGAAATCGGCGCGCAGCACGCCCTTGCTGGGGCTGGCCTTCTTGACTTCGGCGATCACGGCCGCCTGGCCTTTGGCGATCTTGGCGCGCAGCGAGCCCTCGAAGTCGCGCGTGAGCACGCGGCTCTCGGCATCGGCGCGCATGGCGGCCAGGGGCATGCGCTTGACGGCAGCGGCGACTTCTTCGTGCTTGACGGCACCGATCTTGTTGAGGATGTCGGACATGGTGGGCCATGCTATAGCGCAAGGGAAAGGCCGCCGGTCAGGCGGGTACGGCCAGCGCGTGCGTGCGCGCCACCAGTTGCTCCAGCCGCGCCAGCGCAGCGCCCGAGGCGATTGCGGCGCGGGCCTTCTGCAGGCCATCGGCAACCGAGCTGGCCACGTTGGCGGCGTACAGGGCGGCGCCGGCATTCAGGCAGACGATGTCCTGTGCGGCGCCGGGCTCGCCCTTGAGCACGCCGATCAGCATCTCGCGCGACTGCTCGGGCGTGTCGACCTTGAGGGCACGGTTGCTGGACATGGACAGGCCGAAGTCCTCGGGGTGGATCTCGTACTCGGTGATCTGGCCGTGCTTCAGTTCACCCACCAGGGTGGCGGCGCCCAGGCTGACCTCGTCCATGCCGTCACGGCCGTAGACCACGAGTGCGTGCTCGGCGCCCAGGCGCTGCAGCGCGCGCACCTGGATGCCGACCAGGTCGGGGTGGAACACGCCCATGAGGATGTTGGGCGCGCCGGCCGGGTTGGTCAGCGGGCCCAGGATGTTGAAAATGGTGCGCACGCCGAGTTCGCGGCGCACGGGGGCCACGTTCTTCATGGCCGGGTGGTGGTTGGGCGCGAACATGAAGCCGATGCCGACTTCGGCGATGCACTGGGCAATCGCCTCGGGCGTGAGATTGATATGGATGCCAAGGGCCTCCATCACGTCGGCGCTGCCGCTCTTGCTCGACACGCCGCGCCCGCCGTGCTTGCTGACCTTGGCGCCGGCCGCGGCGGCCACGAACATGGAGCAGGTGGAGATGTTGAAGGTGTTGGCCCCGTCGCCGCCGGTGCCCACGATGTCCACCAGGTGCGTGCTGTCGGGCACGTGCACCTTGGTGGAGAACTCGCGCATGACCTGGGCGGCGGCCGTGATCTCGCCGATGGTTTCCTTCTTCACGCGCAGGCCGGTGATGATGGCGGCGGTCATGACGGGCGAGAGCTCGCCGCTCATGATCAGGCGCATCAGGTGCAGCATCTCGTCGTGGAAGATTTCGCGGTGCTCGATGGTGCGCTGCAGCGCTTCCTGGGGGGTGATGGACATGGTGCGGTCTCCAGAATGGTTCTTTTCTTACGCGGAAGGCCGGTCCGAGAAGGCCAGCTTGAGGCCGAAGCCGATGAACATCGCCCCGGCGATGCGGTCGAGCCAGTGCATGCTGCGCTGCACGGCACCCACGCGGCGCGCCATCCAGCCGGCGGCCAGGGCCCAGCCCACGTTGACGGGAATCGCGTTGACGTTGAACAGCACCCCGAGCAGCACGAAGGCCAGGGCCTTGCTGTCCGTGCCCGGCGCGATGAACTGCGGCACAAAGGCCAGGAAGAAGATGGCCACCTTGGGGTTGAGCACATTGGTCCAGAAACCGCCCATGAACACACTGCGCAGTGAGACAGCCGTGGCCGGTGCCGCCTGCGCGGCCGCGATGGCAGCACCGCTGCCACCATCGCCCGAGGCCTTGGCGAACAGCATGCGCACGCCCATCCACAGCAGGTAGGCCGCGCCCACCCACTTGAGCACGGTGAAGGCCGTGGCCGATGCGGCCAGCAGCGCGCCCACGCCCACGGCAGCCGCGAAGATGTGCACGAAGCAGCCGGCCGTGATGCCCAGGCCCGCCACGATGCCCGCCCGCGTGCCCGAACGCAGCGCGTTGGAGACGATGTAGAGCACATCCGGCCCCGGCGTGAGGTTGAGCAGCCAGCCGGCCGCGATGAACATCAGCAACTGGTGCGTCTCGATGATGTTCATGGACGGGGCTCCAGGAAGTTCTTGAGCATGGCATGGCCGTGCTCGGTGAGGATGCTTTCGGGGTGGAACTGCACGCCCTCGATGTCCAGCGTCTTGTGGCGCACGCCCATGATTTCGCCGTCATCGGTCCAGGCGGTCACGGCCAGCACCTCGGGGCAGGTGGCGCGCTCGATGGACAGGGAGTGGTAGCGGTTGACCGTGAACTGCTCGGGCAGGCCCGCGAACACGCCCTGCTGCGTGGTGGTGATTACGCTGGTCTTGCCGTGCATGAGTTGCTGCGCGCGCACGATGGTGCCGCCGAAGGCCGCGCCGATCGCCTGGTGGCCCAGGCACACGCCCAGGATGGGCAGCTTGCCCGCGAAATGCTGGATCGCAGCCACCGAGATGCCCGCCTCTGCCGGCGAGCAGGGGCCGGGCGAGATCACTAGGCGGTCGAGCTGGCCGGCGGCCAGGCGCGCGGCGATCTCGTCCACCGTGATCTCGTCGTTGCGGTGCACCTCGACCTCGGCACCGAGCTCACCGAAGTACTGCACGATGTTGTAGGTGAAGCTGTCGTAGTTGTCGACCATCAAGAGTTTCATGCTGCGCTCCCTGCGGTCTGTGCGCCCGCGTCGCTGGCGTGCCCGGCGCGCAGGCGCGCGAACTCGCGGTGTTCATAGGCAATGGAGGCTTCCATGATCCCCCGGTAGATGGCTTCCAGCACGTCGGCCTGGCCGCCCTGGGCCAGGGCGCCTTCGCGCACCCGGTCCACGATGGCCTGGATACGCGCTTCGTCGCGCACCTGGGTGTCGCTTTGCTTGATGCGTGCGGCCTGGGTCATGTAGCCCGTGCGCTGCACCAAGAGCGGCACGAGGATGTCGTCGAGCGCGTCGATCTGGCGGCGCACGTCGGCCATGGTGGTGCAGTGCTGCACCTGGTCGATGGCCCGGCGCGTCATTCCAGCCCCTCCTCGACGAGTTCGGCGGCGCGCAGCAGGGCGCGGGCCTTGTGCTCGGTTTCCTTCCATTCGAGCTCGGGCACCGAATCGGCCACCACGCCGGCCGCGGCCTGCACATAGAGCGTGCCGTTCTTGACGATGCCGGTGCGGATGGCGATGGCCACGTCCATATCGCCGGCATAGCTCAGGTAGCCGCAGGCGCCGCCGTACAGGCCGCGCTTGGTGGGTTCGAGCTGGTCGATCAGCTCCATGGCGTGCACCTTGGGTGCACCGGTGAGCGTGCCGGCCGGGAAGGTGGCACGGAGCACATCGATGGCGGTCATGCCCTCGTTGAGGATGCCCTCGACATTGCTCACGATGTGCATCACGTGGCTGTAGCGTTCCACCGCGAAGGCTTCGGTCACCTTGACGGTGCCGGTCTTGGCGATGCGGCCGATGTCGTTGCGCGCCAGGTCGATCAGCATCACGTGCTCGGCGCGCTCCTTGGGGTCGTTGATGAGTTCGACCTCGGCCGCCTTGTCCTTCTCGGGCGTGGCACCACGCGGGCGCGTGCCGGCCAGTGGGCGGATGGTGATCTTCTGGCCGTCGGGCGTGCTCTCCTGGCGCACCAGGAGCTCGGGGCTGGCGCCCACCACGTGGAAGTCGCCGAAGTCATAGAAGTACATGTACGGCGAGGGGTTGAGCGAGCGCAGCGCACGGTACAGCGACAGCGGGCTTTCGGTGTAGCGCTTGTGGATGCGCTGGCCCACCTGCACCTGCATGAAGTCGCCCGCGGCGATCAACTCCTTGGCGCGGTCCACTGCGGCCAGGTAGTCGGCCTTGGCGAAGTCGCGCTGGGCCGGGTGGCTTTCGGTGGGTTTGACCACTGGGGCGCTCACCGAATACTTGAGCTGCTCTTTCAGCTCGCGCAGGCGCTTCTTGGCCTTGGCATAGGCCTCGGGCGTGGCCGGGTCGGCGTAGACGATGAGGTAGAGCTTGCCCGAGAGGTTGTCGATGACGGCCAGCTCTTCGCACTGCAGCAGCAGGATGTCGGGGCAGCCCAGGGTGTCGGGCGGGCAGGAGTTTTCGAGCTTCTTCTCGATATAGCGCACGGCGTCGTAGCCGAAGTAGCCGGCCAGGCCGCCGCAAAAGCGCGGCAGTCCGGGGCGCAGCGCGACCTTGAAGCGCTTCTGGTAGGCGGCGATGAAGTCGAGCGGGTTGCCTTCGGCGGTCTCGACCACCTGGCCATCGGTGACGACCTCGGTGCGCGCCGCGGCGCCGAAGCCGCTGGCGCGCAGCAGGGTGCGCGCGGGCAGACCGATGAAGCTGTAGCGCCCGAAGCGCTCGCCACCGACCACGGATTCGAGCAGGAAGCTGTGCTTGCCGCCCTCCTTGGTGCGCGCCAGCTTCAGGTAGAGCGAGAGCGGGGTTTCCAGGTCCGCAAAGGCCTCGGCCATGAGCGGGATGCGGTTGTAGCCTTCGCCGGCCAGGCTTTTGAATTCGAGTTCGGTGATCACGGGGAGTGCTCCCAGCTGTCGCAGCGTGTAGTCCCCGCCAATGGGCATTGGGGGCGCTGCGGTTCATTCAATCGGCCCTGAAAAGGGCCACGGGTGCACGCTGGGGCGGATCGCCCAGGTGCCATCAGGCGTTCAGGCAGACAGGCGTACGCCAGGGCCAGGCTCCCCGGTCGCTGCAACCTGTGATGAACACGTGGTGAATGAACATGGGCCAAAGTGTAGCAAAGGTCTTAGCGCTTTCGGTTTTTCCCGTGCAATCACCATGAAGGACCACTCGAAAACCCTGTTGCAGCCACCGTCCGATCTTGCAACAATTGGAAACGAACGACCGTTCTATTTTAAGAACTGAGGAGACAAGCATGAACCTGATGGAGCGATGCGCTGCATTCGCCGCCGCATGCCTGCTGGCAGGGGCTGCTGCGGCCCAGCCGATCACCGTATCCAACGTGAAGTACGACGAAACCCAGCAGTTGGCCGACAGCACGCTGCAGCTCAACGGAGCCGGCGTGCGCTACAAGGCCGTGTTCAAGGTCTACACCGCCGGGCTCTACCTTGAAAAGAAGGCCGGCACGCCGCAGGAGATCGCAGCGCTCAAGGGCCCCAAGCGCATGAGCATCACCATGCTGCGCGAGATCGACTCGACCGAGCTGGGCAAGCTGTTCTCGCGCGGCATGGAGGACAACATGGACCGTGCGGCCTTCTCCAAGCTGATCCCCGGCGTGATGCGCATGAGCCAGATCTTCTCCGACCACAAGAAGCTGGTGGCGGGCGACCAGTTCCAGATCGACTGGATTCCCGGCACGGGCACCGTGATCACCGTCAAGGGCAAGCCCCAAGGCGAGCCCTTCAAGGAGCCCGAGTTCTTCAACGCACTGATGGGTATCTGGCTGGGCAATGCGCCCGCGGACTGGAAGCTCAAGGATGCGCTTCTGGGCAAACCCGCCGCCTGAACCCACATCCGCCTTTTTCCCTTCCGGGAAAGCCCTAGCCGTTTCTGTCGCCCGGCAGACACGGCGCCCGCAACCCGCGGGCGTAACCTTCAAAGCCCCGGCCGCGCGTGCGTGCGCCATCCGCCGCAACCGCTTCGGGGCCTTCTCCGCGCCACCGCGCACAGGAGCGATCCGTCCATCCCCTGGCCCTTTGACCTTGCATCTTTGTTCGCGCGCCTGACCACACCATGAAACAAGCCAAGCTTTCCATCGGCCTGCGCCTGGGCCTTTCCTTCGGCGCCATCCTGTTCATCACGGCACTGATCGCGGCCACCGGCATGTGGCGCATTGCCAGCCTGAGCAGCGCCAGCGAGCGCGTGGCCACGCAGGAGATCGAGCAACAGACCCTGGTGGAGAACTGGGCGGCCGACATCCGCCTGAACTGGGTGCGTACCGAGGCCTTCCTCAAGGCCATCGACCGCGACTACATGGACAAGCTCACGGCCGACACCCAGGCCACGGCGCAGGGCATCGAATCCAAGGTGAAGCGCATCGAAGGCCTGGTGCAGGGTGAAAAGAACCGCACGCAGTTGGCCACCATTGCCACAGCCAGCAAGGCCTACAACGACAAGCTGGCCGAAATCCGCGAGCTGCACCGCGGTGGCGAGCCCAACGTGCCCACGCTGGTGGACAAGGACCTGCGCCCCCTGGCGGACCAGTACCTCAAGACCCTGGACGACCTGCGCACGGCCATGGCCACGCAGCTGGCCGCGAGCCAGAGCGACACCGGCGCGCTGGCCCAGGCCAGCCAGGTGCTGCTGGGCGTGGGCACGCTGATCGCCGTGGCGCTGGGCGCGTTGCTGGCCTTCACGGTCACACGCTCCATCGTGCGTCCCGTTCAGTTGGGCAAACAGGCTGCCGAAAGCATTGCCGATGGCGACCTGACCCACCCCATAGCGGCCACACGCGACGACGAAACCGGCCAGTTGCTGCAGGCTCTGGCCACGATGCAGGCGCGCCTGGCCAGCATCGTGGGCAATGTGCGCCACAGCGCCGAGGGCGTGGCCACGGCCAGCGCCGAGATCGCCTCGGGCAACAACGACCTGAGTGCCCGCACCGAACAACAGGCCAGCGCGCTCGAAGAGACCGCCGCCTCGATGGAGGAACTGGGCTCCACCGTGCGCCAGAACGCCGACAACGCGCGCCAGGCCAACCAGTTGGCCATGAGCGCATCGACCGTGGCCATCCAGGGCGGGCAGGTGGTGGCCGAGGTGGTGGACACCATGAAGGGCATCAACGACAGCAGCAGGAAGATCGCCGACATCATCTCGGTGATCGACGGGATCGCCTTCCAGACCAACATCCTGGCGCTCAATGCGGCGGGGGAAGCCGCCCGCGCGGGCGAGCAGGGCCGCGGCTGTGCCGTGGTGGCCGGCGAGGTGCGCAGCCTGGCCCAGCGCAGTGCCGAGGCCGCCAAGGAGATCAAGGGCCTGATCGGCACCAGCGTGGAGCGCGTGGAGCGCGGCAGCGCCCTGGTGGACAAGGCCGGCGCCACCATGAACGAGGTGGTGGCCTCGATCCGCCGCGTGACCGACATCATGGGCGAGATCAGCGCCGCCAGCAGCGAACAGAGTTCGGGCGTGGGCCAGGTGGGGGAGGCGATAACGCAGATGGACCAGGCCACACAGCAGAACGCGGCGCTGGTGGAACAAAGCGCCGCCGCAGCCGACAGCCTCAAGACCCAGGCCGGCCAGTTGGTGGAGGCGGTGGCCGTGTTCCGCCTCGGCGCGGGCCATGCCGGCGCCGCCCAGGCCATACCGATCGCTGCGCCCCACGCAGCCAGCAAGGCCTCACGTCTGCTGCCGGCGAACGGTCAGCGTCGCATCGCGGCCTGAGCCAGGTTCAGGCAGCGGCAGCGAATTCCGCGAGCGCGTCCACAAAGCCATCGGCATCCACGGCCCGCACGGGCTGGCCGTGGTTGTAGCCGTAGGTCACCAGTACCACCGGGCAACCTGCGGCGCGTGCCGCCTGCGCATCGTTGCTTGAATCGCCCAGCATCAGCGTGCGCGCGGGCGCCGTGCCCAGGGCCTCGCAGGTCTTGAGCAGGGGCAAGGGGTCGGGCTTCTTGCGGGCGAAGCTGTCGCCGCCGAAGACCTGCGAAAAATAACCATCGAGCCCCTTGGCTTCGAGCAGCGGCACGGCGAAGTCTGTGGGCTTGTTGGTCAGGCAGGCCAGGCGCAGGCCCGCGGCCTGCAGTGCCTGCAGGCCCGCCACCACGCCGGGGTAGACCTGCGCGTACTGGCCGTTGATGGCGAGGTAGTGCTTCTGGTAGCTGGCCCAGGCGGCGGGGTACAGCGATTCGACCTGCGCCGCATCGACCGGCTGGCCCTCTGATGCCAGCACATGGGCCAGCACCGAGCGCAGCAGATGCTCCGAACCCTTGCCCACCATGTGCTCGATGTGCTGGGCGCCGATGGCCGGCAGCGCCAGCTCGCGCAGCATGCGATTGAGCGCCTCCGCGAAATCCCCCAGGGTGTCGACCATGGTGCCATCCAGGTCCACGATGGCAGCGTCCACGCGGGACAGCAGGGCGGACAGGGCGGGTGTTGCAGACATGGGGGAAGGCTCCTCAACAGGCGAACAAAAAAGGCCGGGCATCGTGCCCAGCCTGACTGGATTTTAGAGGGTGCCTTATCTCAAGCTCAGAGTCTGGCGCTTCCAAGAAGGGTCCTGCCAGCGTTGGAACAGGGGCAGCGTGGCCACGTCGCCCGTCACGCGCTCGGTGGCCAGGCCTTCCAGGCGCACGATCTCAAAGCTGCGGCGGTAGCGGCCCTGGCCGCGGGCCTCGCGCGCCACCAGCATCTGCTGGCCGCCGGGCACCCAGCCGGCCCATTCGGCCACGCCGGTCTCGGGCGCGGTGGCGGCCGGAGGCAGCACGTCGACCAGCCAGCCTTCGGCGGTCTTGCGCATCACCCACAGTTCGCGCCAGCCTTCCAGGGGCTGCACGGCCAGGGCGACGGCATTGCCTTCGCGGTTGATGCTGGCCGAGCCGGCCCAGACCACGCCGTAGGTGCAGCGGCGCACCAGCGGGGCCTTGGCGCCCTTTTGCGTGTCCACCAGCAGCACACAGGTCTCGCCCGGGGCGCCGGCTTCGGTCACGATGCCGGGGCGGTTGCCCTGGGCCGGGGGCAGGCTGGCGGGCACCAGGGCCCAGCGCACGGCACCGACCCGCATGGCGGCGTCGTTGTAGGCAGGCTGGTCTTCGTCGGGCAGGTCGTTCTTGCTGACGCCAGCGAACTCGGCCAGGGCACGCGAGGCGGCGGCCGCTGTCGCGGGACCGGCGGCGTCCTTGCGCGCCTGCTGGAAGGCCAGGGCGCTCCAGACACTGGCGCGGCGCATCTGGATGCGGTTGCGCACATAGGACGGCAGGCCGGCCACGTCCACGCGTTCGAGCACCTCGGACTGCCATTCCTGCACGCGGGCGCGCTCCTGGGCCGGCAGGTCGGGGTTCACGCACTCGGGCCGCGTCAGTGCCAGGGCGGCGCGGGCGCGCTGCTCGGCATCGGCCACAGGCATGGCCAGCACGCGGCGGAAGGCCTCGCCGTCGTAGCAGACCTGCATGCGGCCTTCGACCTCGTAGGTGGTGAAGCGCACGCCGTAGCCGTTGGCCACATCGAGGTGGGCCGACAGCGTGGCGCCCGAGGCCTTGCCAGGCGCGGCGGCCGAGGCGCGGCGCGCCAGCCGGTCGGCCAGCGTGCCCAGCGCATCGAAGGCCTGGGCGCCCTGCTCGCCCGCCAGCACGCTACCGGGAGCGGCCTGCAGGTAGGCGGCGGTGATGCCAATGCCCAGGGCCTCGGCACCGGGGGTGTCGCGCACAAAGCGCAGCACAGAGAGCAGGGCCGGCGCTTGGGCCTCGCCCTCGGCCACGCGGCGCACTTCGCTGGCGCGGATGAAGCCGCCGCGCTCGCGCTTGTGGTCCCAGACCTGCAGGTAATCGAGGCGCTCGCCGCGCACTTCGAGCACTTCGCCCTGCCACAGGGCGGACTGCTGCTGGGCCGATTCGCGGGGGGCGGCGCGCAGCACGGCCTGGTCCTGCACGACGATGGCATTGCCCAGGCTGCTGGCGTGCGCGGGCTGCACGGCGGCGGTGGCGACCATGGTGGCGGCAGAAGCGATGGCCGCGACAAGGGTGAGGGTGGTGCGGTTCATGTTCATTGCTCCGTGGCTTGGGCGGCGGTGGTGTCGTCGGCGCCAGCGTTGGCCTGGGCAGCGACGGCCTGGGCATTGCGGTTGCCGCCCAGCAGCGCGGCACCGATGAAGTCGCCATTGGTCGGTGGGGGCGCGATGATGACCTGGATCTTGTCCGAGAGCTTGTCGGCCAGCGTCTTCTGGATCAGCAGTGGGTGGCGGGTGACCAGGGCGCCTTCGCGCGCCATCTGCTCGGCGTTGACCTTGCCGATGCGGTCCATGCGGAAGGCCTCGGCCTCGGCCAGCTTCTGGCGCGCATCGGCCTCGCCGTTGGCTTCGATGCGACGTGCCTGGGCGGCGCCCTCGGCGGCCTTGATGCGCGAGACCTTCTCGGCCTCGGCTTCGAGCTGGCGCTGCTCGATCTGGCGCTGCTTGAAGGGCAGCACATGCTTCATGGCCTCTTCCTGGGCACGGGCGGCGATGACCTGCTCGCGCGCGGCGGCTTCGGCGGCGACCTCGCGGCGCACCTTGTCGGCGCTGGCGTCGAGTTCGGTTTCCTTGACGCGCTTGTCCTTGAGCTCCAGCGTGTAGCGCATCTTCTCGGAGGCCAGTTCCTCGGCCAGCAGGCTGTCCATGCCGCGGCGGTATTCGGCGGGCAGGTCGACCTTGCCGATCTGCACGTGGCGCAGCAGCACGCCGTCTGCGGCCAGGCGGGTGCGCAGTTCGGTCTCGATGATCTGCTGGATCTCGGCGCGCTTGGTGGAGAAGATCTCGCGCACCGTGTAGCGGGCAAAGCCCGTGTAGATCAGGCCCTGCACAGCGGGCTCGACGATCTCGGCGCCCACGTTGTCGGGCAGGCTGCCCGAGCGGGAAGCGACCGTGGCGGGATCAAGGGCGTAGCGCACGCCCAGGTCCAGGCCGAAGGACAGGCCTTCGACCGACTGGAGCGGGGCGCCGCCATTGGCCTGGCGCATCTGCTCAGGGCGGTAGGTCTGGTCGCGCAGCGAAAACACGCGCACGCTGTGCAGGCCGGGCAGCACCCACACGCTGCCATCGCGCCACTGGGTGACCGAGCCCGTGACCTGGTTCATGCGCACACCCAGCTCGCCCTGCTCCAGGTGCTGCACGGGCGGGTTCTTGTAGACCATGGCGCCGGCGGCCACCACGGCTGCGCCGATGGCCAGGCAGGCCAGGGTGCGGCCCGAAGGGGCGGCCAGGCGGCGCGGGGCGGTGGCGGCAGGAGCGGTGGATGCGTCCACGGCAGCATCCAGGGTGGGATCGGTGGGCCCGACCGGGGCGGCGTTGCGGCGCAGGGCGCGGATGATGCGGTTCCAGGTGGCTTTCATGGTGTTTCCCTCTTCAATTCGGTGCGGTTGGTGGCTGTTCTGCGGTGCCGGACTTCCGTGCCGCATTGGTGAGCAATTCTTCGCATTCCCCCCGGAAGCAACAATGCGGCGGCCGCGCCAAAGCGCTCACGGCCACCGTGCAAACGCTCCGCCCCCGGAAGAAAAACTCACACCGGCTGCGGCGGGGGCCCCGGATAATTGGCGCAGGACCACTCTTGCCCCCCTGCCATGACCCGCATCGCCGTGATCGAAGACGACCTGCCCACCAGCAACCAGTTGGCCGGCTGGATCCGCAGTGCGCGCAGCGGCATCGTGATCGACCAGTGGTTCACCCGCGACGAGGCCGAGGCCGCGCTGGCGCGCGAGCACTACGACGCGGTGGTGCTGGACATCGAGCTCGGCCGCGAGCGCCATGCCGGCGTGGCCCTCATCAACGCCATCAACAAGCTGCGCCAGGGCACGCCGGTGCTGGTGGTGTCGGCCATGCCGGCGGCCATCTACCGCAGCATCATGAAGGCGCTGGACGCCTGGGACTACCTGCAGAAGACGACCTTCGAGGAGGCCGATTTCATCGAGACCTTCCTCGACATCCTGCGCACCACGCAGGCGGCCACGCCGGCCGCTGCCGCCACGATACCCGGCGATGCGCTGGTGCTGGACCCGCTGTGGCAGCGCAGCCCCACCTGGCGCGGCGAGCGCATCAACCTGCCGCTCACGGCGCAGCGCATCCTGGCCACGCTGCACCAGCGCAGCGGCGAGGTGGTGTCCTACGACGAGCTGTTCGAGGTGGTCAAGAGCGGGCGCAACCGCGACAACGTGCGCAAGCACGTGAGCACCATCCGCGAAGCGCTGCGCGAGGTGGACCCGGCGTTCGAGGGCATCGAGAACGTGCCCATGCGCGGTTTCCGCTGGGTCGGCTCGCCGCTGGCGCAGGGCCGCTTGAAGACATGATCAAGCGCCTGCTGCGCCCCGGCCTGGAGATGCCCCGGCTCGAAATGCCGCGCCTGGGCCTGCCGGCCTTTCGCTCGCGCATCCTCGTGCGCAGCGTGTTCATCCTGCTGGCCGTGGCCACCGTGGCACTCAGCGTGGTGCTGCTGCGCGAGGAGAAGGAGCGCGCCTGGCAGAGCTACCAGCACGGCTTTCAGCGCAGCCAGGCCGAGGTGATGGCGCGGCTGCGCCACCCCTCGGGCCAGCTGGCGCTGCTCAATTCCGCGAGCCTGGGCCAGGGCGCCACGCCGCTGGCCCCGCTGCTGCTGCCCTACTCGGCCATCGATTTCGACGACCAGAACAAGGCCCAGCAGGCGGTGGAGATGGCGGGCTGCTCGGTGCAGTACCCCGATGGCTCATCGGTCTGCGCGGCCATCGGCAACAACCCGTATGCGGGCGGCTTCATCTACCTCGTGGGCAGCTTCTATGCCGGTGAGCTGGCAGGCCGCGAACGCGGCGCGCTGGACCTGGCGGCCGTGCACCGCGCCCGCGTGACCCTGAACATGCGCGGCACCACCAGCCGCTGGGTCGCGCCGTTCGAGGCCATGGCACCGACGCCGGGCACGGCCGCGGGCACCCTGCCCGGCGCACGCGGGCGGCTCACCGGCTTTGTGGACACGGGCGGCGACACGCTGGACGTCCGTGCCCGCCCGGTGCGCGATTTCCGCGGCTGGCTCTGGCAGAACGGTCAGTGCCGCGACCTGGCCGGCGCCGCCCCCGACTGCC
>NZ_JBKDTZ010000369.1:0-7570 GCF_046339755.1 Acidovorax sp.
TCGCGCGTCGTGGGCGGTGGCTTGGCGGCTAACTCTTCATCCGGGCCGACGTGCGGCTGGCCGCGTTGGGGGCCAAGGCGGCGCGCCAGCCCGTGAAGGTGGCGGTGCAGCGGCCTTTGATTGCCAACAACACCACGCACCGGCCCGCGACCATCCAGCGCATCCGCATTGGTGCCGCGAAGAACGGCCGGATCAGCGCCATTGCGCACGAAAGCTGGTCGGGCGACCTGCCCGAGGGCAAGCCCGAGACGGCCGTGAACCAGACGCGACTGCTCTACGGCGGTGCCCACCGCCTGACCGCCACGCGCCTGGCCGTGCTCGACCTGCCCGAGGGCAATGCCATGCGCGCCCCGGGCGAGGCGCCCGGCATGATGGCGCTGGAGATCGCTATGGACGAGATGGCGATCAAACTGGGCATCGACCCGGTGGAGTTCCGCGTGATCAACGACACCCAGGTCGACCCCGAAAATCCCGAGCGCCGGTTTTCGCAAAGGCAACTGGTGGAATGCCTGCGCACCGGAGCCGAGCGCTTTGGCTGGGGCCGGCGCCGGGCGGAGCCCGGCCAGGTGCGCGATGGCCGCTGGCTCGTGGGCATGGGCGTGGCGGCGGCGTTTCGCAACAACTTGGTGATGAAGTCGGGCGCGCGCGTGCGGCTCAGCCAGCGCGGCACGGTCACGGTGGAGACCGACATGACCGACATCGGCACCGGTTCGTACACCATCATCGCCCAGACCGCGGCTGAGATGCTGGGTGTGGCCGTCAACAAGGTCATGGTGCGCCTGGGGGATTCGGCCTTTCCCGTGTCGGCCGGCTCGGGCGGGCAGTGGGGCGGCAATTCGTCCACCGCGGGTGTGTATGCAGCCTGCGTGAAGCTGCGCGAAGCCATCGCCCAGAAGCTGGGCCTGCCGTCCGAAACAGCCCAATTCGCCGGTGGCATGGTGCGCGCGGGCGAGCGCTCCGTGCCTCTGGCAGAGGCGGCCGCCGAGGGCGAACTGGTGGTGGAAGACACCATGGAGTATGGCGACCTGCAGAAGAAATTCCAGCAGTCCACCTTCGGTGCCCACTTCGTCGAGGTGGGGGTGGACTTGGCCACGGGCGAGATCCGCGTGCGCCGCATGCTGGCCGTGTGCGCGGCGGGCCGCATCCTCAACCCCAAGACGGCGCGCAGCCAGGTCATCGGCGCCATGACCATGGGGGTGGGCGCCGCGCTCATGGAAGATCTGGCCGTGGATAAGCGCCAAGGCTTCTTCGTGAACCACGACCTGGCCAGCTACGAGGTGCCGGTGCATGCCGACATTCCGCACCAGGAGGTGGTCTTCCTGGACGAGACCGATCCCACTTCCTCGCCCATGAAGGCCAAGGGCGTGGGCGAGTTGGGTCTGTGCGGCGTGGGCGCGGCCATTGCCAACGCCGTGTTCAACGCCACAGGCGCGCGCGTGCGCGACTATCCGATCACGCTGGACAAGCTGCTCGACAAGCTGCCGCCCATGGCTTGACCGTCATGACGAGAGTTCTTTGAGGAGTTCTGTCTCGATCTGGATCTGCCGCGCGTTGTTTTGCAGCTCGGGTCCCTGCACCAGAAAGGTGTCCTCCACCCGCTCACCCAGGGTGCTGACCTTGGCCAGTTGCACGCTCAGATGGTGCTGGGCCAGCACGCGGGCCACCAGGTAGAGCAGGCCGGCGCGGTCGCTGGCCGAGATCGCCAGCAGCCAGCGCTGGGCCTTTTCGTCCGGGCGCAGGGTGACGCGCGGCGCAAACGGGAAGCTCTTGACCCGCCGCGAGACCCGCTTGCGCGTGGGCTCGGGCAGGGGGCCGCCTTCCTCGATCACGCGCACCAGGTCGCTCTCCACCATGTGGGTCAGCTCGCGGTAGTGGCCGGCCTGGTCATCGGCCACGATCTGGAAGGTGTCGAGCGCATGCTGGTTGTTGGCCGTGTGCACGCGCGCGTCCAGGATGCTGAAGCCTGCGCGGTCGAAATAGCCGCAGATGCGTGCGAACAGGTCTTCCTGATCGGGGGCGTAGACCATCACCTGCAGGCCATCGCCGGCCAGTGACTGGCGCGCGCGCACCACGGGCTTCGGTGCGCCCACGTGGCGCGACAGGTGGCGCGTGTGCCAGGCGATGTCGGCCGCCTCGTGGCGCATGAAGTAGCTCACGTCCAGCGTGGCCCACAGTGCCTTGTGGGCTTCGAAGGGCAGGGCGCTCAGGGCCAGCAGCACCAGTGCCTCGCGCTTCCTGGCCTCGACCTCGGCCGCGGCATCGGGTGCCCGCCCGCCCAGGGCGCGCAGCGTGGCGCGGTACAGGTCTTCCAGCAGCTTGCCTTTCCAGGCGTTCCACACCTTGGGGCTGGTGCCGCGGATGTCGGCCACCGTCAGCAGGTACAGAGCCGTCAGGTAGCGCTCGTTGCCCACGCGCCTGGCGAAGGCGGCGATCACGTCGGGGTCGCTCAGGTCTTCCTTCTGCGCGATGCGGCTCATGGCCAGGTGCTCGGTCACCAGGAATTCGACGAGTGCGGCGTCCTCGCGCTCCACCTTGTGCTGGCGGCAAAAACGCCGCACTTCCATGGCGCCGATCTGCGAATGGTCGCCGCCCCGGCCCTTGCCGATGTCGTGGAACAGTGCCGCCAGGTACAGGAGCCAGGGCTTGTCCCAGCCGCCGGCCAACTGCGAGCAGAAGGGGTACTCGTGCGCATGCTCGGCCATGAAGAAGCGGCGCACATTGCGCAGCACCATCAGGATGTGCTGGTCCACCGTGTAGACGTGGAACAGGTCGTGCTGCATCTGCCCCACGATGCCGCGGAACGCCCACAAGTAGCGCCCCAGCACCGAGGTCTGGTTCATGAGCCGCATGGCATGGGTGATGCCGGCCGGCTGCTGCAGGATGCGCATGAAGGCGGCGCGGTTCACCGGGTCGCTGCGGAAGGCCCCGTCCATCACGCTGCGGGCGTTGTACAGCGCCCGCAGCGTGCGCGCCGACAGGTCCTTGAGCCCCACCGTGGTCTGGTAGAGCAGAAAGGTCTCCAGGATGGCGTGCGGGTCCTTGAGATACAGGTCGTCGCTGGCCACCTCGATCAGGCCGGATTTCTCGAAGAAGCGCTCGTTGATGGGGCGGGGCTCGTGCGCCGAGGGGTTGAGTGCTTCCTCGATGTTGAGCAGCAGGATCTGGCTGAGCTGCGAGACCGCCTTGGCAGCCCAGTAGTAGAGGCGCATCATGGCCTCGCTGGCGCGCATGGGCAGGCGTGAGCCGTCGGGCGCCTGCGAGCGGTAGCCAAAGGACTCGGCCACGGCGGTCTGCTGGTCGAACACCAGCCGGTCTTCATGGCGGCCGGCCGCCGCGTGCAGGCGCGCGCGGATCAGGCACAGCACGGCCTCGTTGCGCTCGATCTGGCGCACCTCGAAGGCCGTGGCCATGCCGTTGGCGGCCAGCTCCTTCCAGGTGCTGCCCAGGCCGGCGGCGCGGGCCACCCACAGGATCATCTGCAGGTCGCGCAGGCCGCCGGGCGACTCCTTGCAGTTGGGCTCCAGCGAATAGGGCGTGTTCTCGTACTTGTTGTGGCGCTGGCGCATCTCCAACGTCTTGGCGACCAGGAAGGCCTGCGGGTCCATCTGCGCGCGGTACTGTTCCTGGAACCGGGCGAAAAGTTCGGTGCTGCCGCAGATTTGCCTTGCTTCGAGCAGCGAGGTCTGTACCGTCACGTCGGCGGCCGCCTCGGCCAGGCATTCGGCAATGGTGCGCACGCTGGAGCCGATCTCCAGCCCCGCGTCCCAGCAGCTGCCGATGAAGCCTTCGAGCTGCGCGCGCAGCACGCTGCAGCCGTCGGCCGCGCGGTCGTCGGGCAGCAGCAGCAGCACGTCCACGTCGGAGTAGGGAAACAGCTGGTCGCGGCCGAAGCCGCCCACGGCCACCAGCGCCAGGTCGGGCGGCAGCTCGGCGCGCTGCCACAGCTGCTGCAGCAATTCGCCCGCGAGGGTGGAAAGCTTGCGCAGCAGCACCCGGATGCCGCGCGTGGACGCACCCGTGGCCTGGATGGAGGCCATCAGGGCCGCCTTGTCGCGGCGGTAGGCGTCCCGCAGGGCGTGGATTTCGGTCATGGACGGAGAGAGCGATGCAGTCGATGTGGCCATGCAGTGTTCCACGCAAAAGTCGTGCGCAGCGGGTTTCCCGCTGGCTTTTTATGTCTTTGTGGAAGTCACAAAGGACGGCAGTGGCGGCGAGCCGGCCGAGATGGTCATCACCTCGTAGCCGGTTTCGGTGACCAGCACCGTGTGCTCCCACTGGGCCGAGAGGCTGTGGTCCTTGGTCACGATGGTCCAGCCGTCGTTGCCGTGTTCCTTCACCTCGCGGCGGCCGGCGTTTATCATGGGCTCGATGGTGAACACCATGCCGGGCTTGAGCTCTTCGAGCGTGCCGGGCTTGCCGTAGTGCAGCACCTGGGGCTCTTCGTGGAAGCGCTGGCCGATGCCGTGACCGCAGAACTCGCGCACGACGGAAAAACCGTGGCCCTCGGCAAACTTCTGGATCGCGTGGCCGATGTCGCCCAGGTGGGCGCCGGGCTTGACCTGCACGATGCCGTGCCACATGGCATCGAAAGTCATGGCGCACAGGCGCTTGGCGGCGATGGATGCCTCGCCGATGAGGTACATGCGGCTGTTGTCGCCGTACCAGCCGTCCTTGGTGATCACGGTGACGTCCACGTTCACGATGTCGCCCTTCTTCAGGGGCTTGTCGTTGGGGATGCCATGGCACACCACATGGTTCACCGAGGTGCACAGCGACGCGGGGTAGGGCGGGTAGCCCGGGGGCTGGTAGCCCACCGTGGCCGAGATGGTGCCCTGCTGGGCCATGCATTCGGCGGCCAGCCGGTCGATCTCGTTCGTGGTGATGCCGGGTTTGATGTGGGGGGCGATGTAGTCCAGCACTTCAGACGCCAGGCGGCACGCCACGCGCATGCCCTCGATGTCCTGTGCACTTTTGATGTTGATCGTCATAGGGGGATTATCCCATTGCGGTGAAGAACCTGTTCACGATCTCGCAGGGGATCGCGTTGGAGCGCAATCGGGATGAGTGGATGCTTCGGGGGCGCCGCATGGGCTCATGCCCATGCAAGCAGCCGGGGCGTCCAATCGCCCGATTTCGCTCCAACCCGAAGGGCAGTGGCCTTGGCGGGCGGTTTGCGGCGTTGCGGCGCTTGTTGATAGCGGGGCTATCAACTGCGCACCGCGCCTAGCATCCCATCCCGCCACGGCCGCTGCGCGACCCCTGGGAGATCGTGAACAGGTTCTGACGCTGCATGCGCTTGCACACGGCCGGTTAAAATGGGAGGCTAACCGCTGCCTGCGCAGACTTTTTACGGGGCGGCGGTTGTGCCCACGTACCCCTCACACCCCCAACAGGCCGCTACCGTGACCTTGCACATGACCACGCTGGCGGGCGGCAACGCCCTCAGCACCTTCCGCGCCCAGCAACTCCAGCCCGCCCTCGAGGCCATCCACCCCAAGATCACCGGCATCGCTGCGCGCTTCGTGCACCTGGTTGCCACCGATACGGCACCCTCGGCGGCCGATCAGGAGCGCCTGGCCGCCCTGCTGACCTACGGCGACCCCTACGCCGGGCCGGACAGCGGCGCCGTCATCGTCGTCACCCCGCGCCTGGGAACGCTGTCGCCCTGGGCCTCCAAGGCCACCGACATCGCTCGCAACTGCGGCATCGCCATCCGCCGCGTGGAGCGCATCACCGAATACCGCGTTTCCCTCAAACCCGGCCTGCTGGGCGGCACGCCCGAGCTGAATGCCGAGCAGGTGGCCCAGGTCGCCGCGCTGCTGCACGACCGCATGACCGAATCGGTGGTGGCCGACCGCAGCGGCGCCGCTGCCCTGTTCACCGAGCTGCAGCCCGCGCCCATGGAGCATGTGGATCTGCTGGGCGGCGGCCGCGCCGCGCTGGAGGCTGCCAACACCCGCTTCGGCCTGGCGCTGGCCGAGGATGAGATCGAATACCTGGTCAACGCCTTCACCGGCCTGGCGCGCAACCCGAGCGACGTCGAGCTGATGATGTTCGCCCAGGCCAACAGCGAGCACTGCCGCCACAAGATCTTCAACGCCGAGTTCACCATCGACGGCGTGGCGCAGGACAAGAGCCTGTTTGGCATGATCCGCAACACCCACCAGTTGGCGCCCCAGCACACGGTGATCGCGTATTCGGACAACGCCTCGGTGATGGAAGGCCACCAGGTCGAGCGCTTCATCGCCCGCATGGGCGAGGCCGGTGCGCCCGGCTATACCAAGAGCGAGGCCACCCAGCACGTGCTGATGAAGGTGGAAACGCACAACCACCCCACGGCGATCTCGCCCTTCCCCGGTGCCTCCACCGGCGCGGGCGGCGAGATCCGTGACGAAGGCGCCACAGGCCGCGGCTCCAAGCCCAAGGCGGGTCTGACGGGCTTCACCGTGTCCAAGCTCTGGGGCAGCGAAGTGGGCAAGCCCGAGCACATCGCCAGCCCGCTGCAGATCATGGTCGAAGGCCCCCTGGGCGGCGCGGCGTTCAATAACGAATTCGGCCGTCCCAATCTGGCGGGCTACTTTCGCGAGTACGAGCAGAACGTCGGTGGCGTGCAGCGCGGCTACCACAAGCCCATCATGATCGCGGGCGGCGTGGGCGTGATCGACGCAGGCCTGACCAAGAAGATCGAATTCCCCGCTGGCTCGCTGCTGATCCAGCTGGGTGGCCCCGGCATGCGCATCGGCATGGGCGGCAGCGCGGCCAGCTCCATTGCCACCGGCACCAATGCGGCCGAGCTCGACTTCGACTCCGTGCAGCGCGGCAACCCCGAGATCGAGCGCCGCGCACAGGAAGTCATCAACCACTGCTGGGCGCAGGGCGACGCCAACCCCATCCTGGCCATCCACGACGTGGGTGCGGGCGGCCTGTCCAACGCCTTCCCCGAGCTGACCAACGACGCCGGCCGCGGTGCACGCTTCGACCTGCGCGCCGTGCCGCTCGAAGAATCGGGCATGGCGCCCAAGGAAATCTGGAGCAACGAGAGCCAGGAACGCTACGTGTTGGCCATCGCCCCCGGTTCGCTGGCCCAGTTCCAGGCCTTCTGCGAGCGCGAGCGCTGTACCTTCGCCGTGATTGGCACCGCCACCGAAGAGCGCCAGTTGGTGCTGGACTACACGGCCGTGGCCGGCGGCGACCAGAAGCTGCCCGTGGACATGCCCATGAACGTGCTTCTGGGCAAGCCGCCCAAGATGCACCGCGACGTGGCGACCGTAGAGCGCCAGTTCGCGCCCATGGACCTCACGGGCGTGCCCCTGCAAAAGGCCGTGATCGACGTGCTGGCCCACCCCACGGTGGCCTCCAAGCGCTTTCTCATCACCATCGGCGACCGCACGGTGGGCGGCCTGTCGCACCGCGACCAGATGGTCGGCCCCTGGCAGGTGCCCGTGGCCGACTGCGCCGTGACCCTGGCCGACTACACGGGCTTTGCCGGCGAGGCCATGAGCATGGGCGAGCGCACGCCGCTGGCCGCCATCACTGCTCCCGCCTCGGGCCGCATGGCCGTGGCCGAGGC
>NZ_JBKDTZ010000370.1:0-30828 GCF_046339755.1 Acidovorax sp.
CTGCAGGCCGGCGCCATCGCCGCGCACGGGATTGGCGCGGTGCGCGGACCGCTGCGCGATGCGATCACCGTGTTCGACGAAAACGGCGCTCTGCTCGACGCCCCCGAACCTATCTGGCAGGCGCTGCTAGCGCGCGAATGGACGCGGCTGTTCGTGGACCTGCGCCTGCTGTGGCGCGAGGCCCGGCTGCTGCTGTTCGGCCATGCGCTGTTGGAAAAGCTGGTGGCGCCGCGCAAGCCCATCGTGGCGCATGTGTACCGGATTCAGTGTGCTATGGATTCCGTAGCGGATGCCGACGCTTGGCTGGCCCAGCAGATCGAGCCCGGGCACTGGGCCGCCAAGCCCTTCACACCGCTGCCTGTGCTGGGCACTCCTGGCTGGTGGCCTGCCAATGAGGTTCCGCAGTTCTATGCCGATCCGCAGGTGTTTCGTCCCCACCGCCCTGTGTCGGACAAGGCGCAGTAATTCCCGTCAGCGACTGTGTGATAAGGGCGTTTCAGGCGATTCGCCCTACCATACCGCGACGGGAAACTGCGGCGTGCGGTCCCAGGGAGACAGGCGCTTGAATCGCGCCCGGATACCCCCCATCTAGTCCGCAGTTCCTTGTCTACCCACGGAGAGCACAGAACATGAAGCGGATTATTTTGTTTGTACTGACCAACCTGGCCGTCGTCCTCGTGCTGGGGGTGGTTGCCAGCCTGCTGGGCGTGAACCGCTACCTCACGGCCAACGGGCTCAACTTGGGCGCGCTGCTCGGCTTCGCGCTCATCATGGGCTTTGGCGGCGCCATCATCTCGCTGCTCATCAGCAAGCCCATGGCCAAGTGGACCTCGGGCGTGCGCGTGATCGACGGCTCGGGCTCGCCCGACGAGCGCTGGATCGTCGAGACCGTGCGCAAGTTCGCCGACCAGGCGAAGATCGGCATGCCCGAAGTCGGCATCTTCGAGGGCGACCCGAATGCCTTCGCCACGGGCGCGTTCAAGAACTCGGCGCTGGTGGCCGTGTCCACCGGCCTCCTGCAGGGCATGACGCGCGAAGAGGTCGAGGCCGTGATCGGCCACGAGGTGGCCCACATCGCCAACGGCGACATGGTGACCATGACGCTGATCCAGGGCGTGATGAACACCTTCGTGGTGTTCCTCTCGCGCGTCGTCGGCTATGCGGTGGACAGCTTCCTGCGCAAGAACGACGAGAACAGCTCGGGCCCCGGCATCGGCTACTACGTGACCACCATCGTGCTCGACATCGTGCTGGGCTTCGTGGCCGCCATGATCGTGGCCTGGTTCAGCCGCCAGCGCGAGTTCCGCGCCGACGCGGGTGCCGCCCAGCTGATGGGCCGCCGCCAGCCCATGATCAACGCCCTGGCCCGCCTGGGCGGCATGCACCCGGGCGAACTGCCCAAGAGCGTGGCCGCCATGGGCATTGCCGGTGGCATCGGCAAGCTGTTCAGCACCCACCCGCCCATCGAGGAGCGCATCGCCGCGCTGCAAAACCGCCAAGGTTGATGCAGCCTGCTGGGGCAGAAAGGAAAACGCCGCCGGGTGCGAACCCGGCGGCGTTTTTTGTTGGGGATCAGCCAGCGTAGGCGGGTGCAGCGCTGGACAGCGACTGTTTCACATGGCGCGTGGTGTCGTCCGCCAGCACTTCGGCCAGGCCCGCTTCCACGCCCTGCAGTGCCAGGCGCGCCACGTCGAGTGGGGCGGCCTTGGGGGCATCCAGGCCGCGCGCCATGTCGGTGTCCATGTAGGCCACGTGCAGGCTGGTCACCTGGGTGCCCTGGGCGCGCAGTTCATTGCGCAGGCCGTTGCTCAGCGACCAGGCGGCGGCCTTGGAGGCGCTGTAGGTGGCCACGCCCGGGATGGTGAGCCAGCTGAGCACCGACAGCACATTGAGCACGGCGCCGCCGCCGTTGGCCTGGAGCACCGGAGCGAAAGCCTGCGCTACCGCCCAGGGGCCGAAGAAGTTGGTCTCGAACTCGGCACGTGCGGCTGCCATCGCATCGGGCGAGCCCAGGAAGCTCGACCCGCGCGAGATGCCGCTGTTGTTCACCAGCAGGGTCACGTCGGGGCAGGCCGCCACGGCCGCGGCGATCTGGGCGGGATCGGTCACGTCCAGTTGCACAGGCGTCACGCCCGGCAGGGTGACGGTGGACGGGTCACGCGCTGCAGCATAGACCTTGCGGGCACCCGCGGCGAGTGCGGCCTGCGCAAAGGCCAGACCCAGGCCGCGGTTGGCGCCGGTGATGAAGACGACGGAGTTCTGGAGTTTCATGAAAGCAGTCCTTGAGGGAAAAGGCAGGTGAGAGAGATTGGTGGTCACAGGGCTTGCAATAACGTGGCGATGCCCTGGCCGCCGACGATGCACTGCGTGGCCAGCGCGTAGCGCCCGCCCTGGCGCTGCAGCAGGGCGGCGGCCTTGCCGGTGATGCGCGCGCCGGTGGCGCCCAGCGGGTGGCCGATGGCCATGCCGCCGCCGTCGAGGTTGATGGTTTCGGGCCTGAGGCCGAGCTCGCGAATGCAGGCCAGCGCCTGGGAGGCAAAGGCTTCGTTGATTTCCACCAGGTCCAGGTCGGCTGCAGTGATGCCGGCACGTGCCAGCGCCTTGCGCGACGCGGGAATGGGCCCCAGGCCCATGAAGGCCGGGTCCACGCCCGCGGTGGCCATCGCAACGATGCGGGCCAGTGGCGCGAGGCCGTGGCGTGCGGCATAGGCCTCGCTGGTCACGAGCACGGCGGCGGCGCCGTCGGTCAGCGGCGACGAGGTTCCGGCCGTGACCGTGCCTGTATCGCGGAAGGCGGGCTTGAGGCCGGCCAGCGCTTCGGGCGAGGTAGCGGGGCGGATGCAGCCGTCTTCGGCCACCACTTGGCCATCCGCCAGGGTGATGGGCACGATCTCGCCGCGCAGCAGGCCGGACTCGCGCGCGGCTGCCGCCTTGCGGTGCGATTCAAAAGCCAGTTGCTCCTGGTCGGCGCGCGAGACGCCGTAGCGCGCGGCCACGTTCTCGGCCGTGTCGCCCATGGAGATATAGGCATCGGTCTCTTCGTACAGCGCAGTGTGGGGCGAGAAGGTAAGGCCGCCCTGCGGAACCATGGTCATGGACTCCACGCCCAGGCACAGGTAGGCATCGCCCAGCCCGGCCTCGATCTGGGCGGCGGCGATGTGCACTGCCGACATGGACGACCCGCAAAAGCGGTTCACTGTCATCCCGCTGACTTCGTGCGGCAGCCCGGCCAGCAGCGATGCGATGCGTGCGATGTTGTTGCCCTGCGCGCCCTCGGGGTAGGCGCAGCCGGCGATCACGTCGTCCAGCGTGGCCGGGTCGATGCCGGTGCGTTGCACCAGGTCCTTGATGAGTGCGGCGGCCAGGGTATCGGGCCGCACCTGGGCCAGCGCGCCCTTGCGAGCGAAGTGGAAAGGGGTGCGGGCGTAAGCGGAGATCAAGGCTTTCATGGGCAAGTCCCGTTAGTTAAATGTCAATCGACATGAATAAATATAAATGTCGATCAACATGTAAAATAAGTCAAGCACCAGGAGGCAACCATGAAAGTGACAAGGGCGCAGGCCGAAGCCAACCGCGAACGCATCGTGGATGTGGCAGGAGAGCTGTTCCGCGAAACAGGTTTCGATGGCATCGGCCTGAACGAGCTGATGCAGGCCGCAGGGCTGACGCGCGGCGGTTTTTACGGGCATTTCGAGTCCAAGGACGAACTGGCCAGCCTGGCATGTGAGCGCGCACTTGCGGCCAACAACCATTACTGGGAAGAGCTGTCTGCCAAGCCGCCAGCCGCGGCGCTGCAGGCGCTGGTGGGTTTCTATCTTTCTGACCTGCACTGCCAGCGCCTAGCCAATGGCTGTGCGATGGCCGCGCTGGCCGGCGATGTGGCCCGTGCCGGTCCTTCGCTGCAGGGCCCCTTCGAGGTGGGGGTCGAGAATTTCTTGCGGGTGCTGGAGCCGCTGATGCAGGCCGCAGGGCCGGATAAACGCAGGGAGCTGGCCCTGTCCACCTTGTCGCAGCTGGTCGGGTCCCTGGTGCTGGCGCGGGCAGTCCGCAGCCCTGAACTGTCCAGGGACCTGCGTGCCGCGGCGGGTGCGGCGGTGATGAGGGAGCAGGCGGCTGGATGAATCCGGGACTTTTCCCCAGCCACGGGGATGGTCGGGAGCAGATGGGGCTCAAGTCGGTGCCATGGATTGACGATATAAGGGAAAACCCGGGTCGTTGGCTGTGCGCTGCCGGGAACATCTTTGACTGAACGAACAGACTCCCACCATGTTCCTCTCCCAGACACGTGTCGCGTTCCGCCTGGCCCTAGCCTTTGGCGTCGTCTGCCTTGTGATGTCCCTGTCGGCCGCCGTAGGCATCTGGCGGCTGGCGGAGCTGCAGGACATTGCCGATGACCTGGGCGGCAATTCCTCCGAGCGCGCCTTGCTGGCGCGCGAGCTGCATGCCATCGTGGTGCTCAGCTCGGTGCGCGCCGAGACTTTGCTGGAACTGGGCGACAACCCCGCCTACGCCGCGCGCATCGACGCCGACCGCAAACTCACCTCGGCCCGCTCGGCCGAGGTGCGCAAGCGCCTGGACGAACTGGCCGAAGATCCTGCATCCCAGCGCCTCTTCGATGCCATCGACAAGGCGGGCAACCAGTTCCGCGGCGTGCGCGACGACCTGGTCAAGCGCCGCAAGGCGGGCGAGGCCCTGCCCGCGGATGCCATTGCCGGCAGCCTGCGCCCTGCCGCCGACGCCTACGCCAAGGCGGTGGACGAATTGGCCGAATACCAGCGCCAGCGCGTGGCCGATGCGCGCGAGGCGGCCCTGCGCAGCGAGCGGCAGGGCAAGCTGCTGCTGGCCGCGGGCTCGGCGGTGGGGCTGCTGCTGAGCCTGGTGTGTGCCTGGCTGCTGTCGCGCTCCATCCTGCGGCCGCTGGCCCTCGCGTCGGGTGTGACCGACCGCATCGCCGAGGGCGACCTGACCTCGCACATCGCTGTCGCGGATGCCGGCAACCGCGATGAGCTGCAAGCCCTGATGGCCCGCCTCGGTGGCATGCAGGCGCGCCTGGCGTCGCTGGTCGTGGGCATGCGCGGGGCCAGCAGCTCGGTGGCCGATGCCAGCGGCGAGATCGCGGCGGGCAACAGCGACCTGTCGGCGCGCACCGAGCAGACGGCCTCCAACCTCGAAGAGATCGCCGCCAGCATGGAAGAGTTGCTGGCCACCGTGCGCCACAGCGCCGATGCGGCCGCCCAGGCCAGCAGCCTGGCCACCGGGGCCAGCGGTGTGGCCCAACGCGGCCGGGAGGCGGTGGACCGTGTGGTGGGCACCATGGAGGGCATCGCCCAGTCCTCGCGCCGCATTGCCGACATCACCAGCGTGATCGACGGCATTGCCTTCCAGACCAACATCCTGGCGCTCAATGCCGCCGTGGAAGCGGCGCGCGCTGGCGAACAGGGCCGCGGCTTTGCCGTGGTGGCCAGCGAGGTGCGCAGCCTGGCGCAGCGCTCGGCCACGGCCGCCAAGGAGATCGGTGGCCTGATCAGCGACAGCGTGCGCCAGGTGGACGAAGGCTCGCAGCTCGTGCACGCGGCAGGCGGCACCATGGGCGAGATCGTCGATGCGGTGAAGCAGGTGGCCACCATCATTGGCGAGATCAGCACGGCCGCGCGCGAGCAGACCACGGGCCTGAGCCAGGTGGGCGAGGCCGTTTCCCAGCTCGACCAGATGACGCAGCAGAACGCGGCCCTGGTGGAGGAGTCATCCGCCGCGGCCCAGGGCCTGCGCATGCAGGCACAGCAACTGGCGGAGCTGGTGGAAGCCTTCCGCCTGCCAGCCAGCAGCATCGCATTGCGCTGAGGCAGTCAGGCACCTGCCATGTCCACACGCCAGCGCCGACGCGGTGCGCGCAGTGCATGGCGCTTGCGGTACTCGGCCGGCGGCATGCCCATGTGGCGCACGAAGATGCGACGAAACGCGGCGGGGTCTGCGTAGCCGCAGGCCACGGCGATACTGGGTACGCTCTCCAGCGTCACCTCGAGCATCACCTTGGCGCGCGCGCAGCGCAGGGCATGCAGGTAGTCGAGCGGCGACTGTGCCAGCTCGGCCCGGAAATGCCGCAACAGGGTGCGCGTGCTCACCGCAGCCACCTGGGCCAGATGTTCCAGCGAATAGGGCTGGTCCAGGTGCTCCTCCATCCAGGCGATGGCGCGCGCCAGCGTGCTGTCGCGCGTGGCAGGAATGTGCTGTTGGGCATTGGCCTGCACGGCCGCCCGGGCGCGGGCGTGGTCGGGCACCAGCACGGTGTGGCAGGCGTCGCCCAGCTCCTTGCCCAAGGCGCGGTGCACCAGGGCAATGGCCAATTGGGACAGGCCGTGGGGTAACGCGCAGCTCATCCAGGGGCCATCGTCCGTCCAGTCCTGGTCGGGTGCCAACCCAATGCCGGGGAAGTCCCGGGCAAAGCCCGCCATATAAAACCAGGGCAGGCTGGCCGTGCGGCCCTGCAGGCGACCGCTGGCAGCCGCCAGCCAGGCGCCGCTGCCCACGGTCAGCACGGTCTGCCCGGCGTCGACCGCCACGCCAATCTGGCGCACCAGCCCCGGGTGACGCGCGACCACCTGGCGTATGGCCGGAATGTCGGCTGCGTGGAACGAAGGGATGAAGGTCGCCTGCGCCGGGCCGTCCACAGCCGTGTCGCCATAGACCTCCCAGGGCCCAGGCAGGGCGGGCAGGGGCCGGCCCCCGGCATCGCGCAGCCGCCAGGCAAGGCGCGGCGCGTGGTGGCCCAGACGCAGGCGGGCCAACAGGTTGGCGCTGCGCAGCAGGTCGATGAACTGCAGCGCGTTGCCCAGGGCGGACTCGGGCACCAGGCAAATGTCGACAGAAAAGATGGGAGCAAGCATGGCGGTATCGGCTCTGTGGATGGCGATTTTCGCTTGTCATGAAACAACTTGCTGCTCTTAGCATGAACGGGCGTTCGTTTTCATTCACCCCTGAACCAAGCCCTCCATGTACAAAAAAATCTCAGCCGTCGCCTTCGCCGCCAGCCTCGTGACCGGCAGCCTGACCCTGGTTTCCACTGCCCATGCCCAGGCACTCGATGCCGCCGGCCTGCAGGCCATCGACACCGCCGTGAACAGCGTGGCCGGCAAGATGGTCAGCTGGCGCCGCGATATCCACGCGCACCCCGAACTCTCGGGCCAGGAAGTGCGCACCGCCAAGCTCGTGGCCGAGCACCTCACGCGCCTGGGCATGGAGGTGCAGACCGGGGTCGGCGGCACCGGCGTGGTGGGCACGCTGCGCGGTGGCCTGCCGGGCAAGGTGGTCGCCTTGCGCGCAGACATGGATGCGCTGCCCGTTCCCGAGAACACCAACCTGCCCTTCGCCTCCAAGGTCAAGGCCAACTACCTGGGCAAGGAAGTGCCGGTGATGCACGCCTGCGGGCACGATGCCCACGTGGCCATGCTCATGGGCGCGGCCGAGGCACTGGCCGGCATGCGGGCCCAGTTGCCGGGCACCATCAAGTTCATCTTCCAGCCCGCCGAGGAAGGCGCGCCGGTGGAGCCAGACGCCAATGGCAAGGTGCCCAGCTTCGGTGCCAAGGCCATGGTGGAGCAGGGCGCACTCAAGGACGTGCAGGCCATCTACGGCCTGCACGTCACAGCCAACCTGCCGTCCGGCGTGGTGGGCTACCGCAGCGGCCCGCTAATGGCCGGCTCGGACAACATCAGCATCCAGGTCGAAGGGCGCGGGGGCCACGGCTCGTCGCCCTGGAACGCGGTGGATCCGGTGGTCGCGGCCAGCCAGGTGGTGCTGGGCCTGCAGTCGGTGGTGAGCCGCCAGCTCAACATCAGCAAGGAGCCCGCGGTGATCACCATCGGCTCCATCCACGGTGGCACGCGCTACAACATCATTCCCGACAACGTGGAACTGCTGGGCACGCTGCGCACCTTCGACGAAGAGATGCGCCAGGACGCGCTCAAGCGCATCACCACCACGGCCGAATCCATCGCGGCGTCAAGCGGTGCCAAGGCCAAGGTGCGCTTCGGCCCCGTGGCCTATCCGGTCACCGCCAACCCTGCGGCGCTGACAGAGGCTTCGCTGCCCGCACTCAAGCTGGCATCGGGCGGCAAGGCCATGATCATCCCCAAGGTCAGCGGCTCCGAGGACTTCTCCGAGTTCCAGAAGGTGGCGCCGGGCTTCTTCTACTTCCTGGGCGCGCCACCGAAGGGCGTGGACTTCAACAAGGCGCCGTCCAACCACTCGCCGCTGTTCGATATCGACGAAGACCAGTTGCCCGTGGGCGCCCGCACCCTGGCCGCGCTGGCGGTGGACTTCCTGTAGCGCAGTAAATAAGTGGCTAGAAAAGGCGGGTCAGGCGCTTGTGCCGCCCGCCAGGCGCTGGCCCATGAGCAGCCGAAACGGCAGCAGCAAGGCCACGCCCAGCGCCAGCTTCACGGCCAGGTCGCCCAGGGCCCAGGTGATCCATGGGTCGCTGGTGCCCGCAAATGCGATGCTCCAGAACACCGCTGTGTCCAGCATGGCGGCGAGCAGCGTGGCCACCAGCGGTGCTCGCCACCAGCTGCCATGGCGCAGGCGGTCGAACACGCCGATGTCCAGCCACTGCGACAGCAGGAAGGCCGTGCCCGAGGCAACGGCGATGCGCGCAGGCGCCAGCACCAGCGATGCGGCCACGGCCACGGCGAACCCCACCCAGGCTACGCGCCGCGCCTGGATGGGTCCGTGGCGGCGGTTCACCAGCTCACTGACCAGGAAGGCCGCCGGGTAGGTGATGGCGCCCCAGGTGAGCCAGTCGTTGATCGGGAACTGCACCAGGATGTTGGAGGCCAGCACCACGCCGGCCATGGCCAACGCGGCAACGGCGAACTGCGTGCGTGTGGGCATGGTGAAACGCATGGCGGTCATCCCGTGCCCAGCATGGCGCGGGCCACGGCTTCGCCCACTTTGATGCCATCCACGCCAGCAGACAGGATGCCCCCGGCATAGCTGGCACCCTCGCCGGCGGGGTACAGGCCGGCGGTGTTCAGGCTCTGCAGGTTCTCGCCGCGGCCGATCTTGAGCGGCGACGAGGTGCGCGTCTCCACGCCCGTCAGCACCGCATCGTGCATGTCGAAGCCCTTGATCTTGCGGCCAAAAGCGGGAAAGGCCTCGCGCAGTGCCTCGACGGCATAGCCGGGCAGGGCCGCATGCAGGTCACCCAGCGCCACGCCGGGCTTGTACGAGGGCATCACATCACCGAGCTGGGTCGAAGGCCGGCCGGCCACGAACTCGCCCACCAACTGGCCCGGCGCGCTGTAGTCGCTGCCGCCCAGCACATAGGCATTCGATTCGAGCTGGCGCTGCAGCACGATGCCCGCGAGCGGGTGAAACTGCCCGGCAGGCTGTGTTTCGACCCCGTAGGTCGCGCCCAGGTGCTGCGCAAAGGCCTCGGCATCGCGCGGGTAGTCGGTGGGGTCGATCCCCACCACCATGCCGGCGTTGGCGTTGCGCTCGGCGCGCGAGTACTGGCTCATGCCATTGGTGACCACGCGGCCGGGCTCGCTGGTGGCCGCCACCACGGTGCCGCCCGGGCACAGGCAGAACCTGTAGACCGCGCGCCCGTTGGCCGCGTGGTGCCCCAGCTTGTAGTCGGCCGCGCCCAGCAGCGGGTGGCCGGCATGGCGGCCCCAGCGCGCGCGGTCGATCACGCCCTGCGGATGCTCCACCCGGAAGCCGATGGAAAACGGCTTGGATTCCATGGCCACGCCACGCTCGTACAGCATGGCGAAGGTGTCGCGCGAGCTGTGGCCCAGCGCCATCACCACATGGTCGGTGCGCAACTCGGTCGTTTCGCCCGTGGCCTGGTTCAGCACCTTGAGGCCGCGCAGGTGGCGGCCCTCGCCCGTGTCTTCGATGACCACGTCGGTCACCCGCTGCTCGAAACGGATCTCGCCGCCCAGGGCGATGATCTGCTCGCGCAGGTTTTCCACCACCTTCACCAGCTTGAAGGTGCCGATGTGCGGGTGCGCCACGTAGAGGATTTCCTCGGGCGCGCCGGCCTTGACGAACTCGCCCATGACCTTGCGGCCCAGGTGGCGCGGATCCTTGATCTGGCTGTAGAGCTTGCCGTCGCTGAAGGTGCCGGCCCCGCCCTCGCCGAACTGCACATTGCTCTCGGCGTGCAGCTCGCGCTTGCGCCACAGGCCCCAGGTGTCCTTGGTGCGCTCGCGCACGGTCTTGCCGCGCTCCAGCACGATGGGCTTGAAGCCCATCTGCGCCCGCACCAGCGCGGCGAAGATGCCGCAGGGCCCGAAACCCACCACCACCGGGCGCAGTGGCACGTCGGCGCTCGCCTGGCCCACCGGATGCCAGGCCATGTCGGGCGTGGGCTGGATGTGCGGGCGGCCGGCATGCCGGGCCAGCAGGGCCGCTTCGCGCGACGGGTCGGCCAGCGTGAGGTCGATGATGTAGACCGCCAGCAGGTCGGCCTTGCGCGCGTCAAAGCTGCGCTTGTGCACGTGCACTGCGGCGATGTCGGCGGGGGCGGTGCCCAGGATCTGGACAGCCTGGGCGCGCAGCGCATCCAGCGGGTGCTCGGCGGCGTCGGCCGGCACGGCTGCCAGCGGCAGCTTGAGTTCGGAAAGGCGGATCATGGTCTTGCAGGCCCGTGTCGATCGGGCTAAGGCAATTCGTGGGGCCGCTATTTTAAAGGAGGCGCTCCATTCACGCTCGCCAGGGCGGTCAGTCCGTGTCCAGCAGGTCGTCGCGCTGCGCCTTGAGCCATTGCTTGAGGTAGTCGTTGTCCTCCAGGGCCTCGCACTCGCGCCGCAGCAGCGGAATGTCGTGCTCCAGCGCCTGGATCTGGCTGCGCAGTTGGGCCATGAGCTGGCCCGGCTGCAGCTTGCGCCGCGAGGTGATGCCCAGTTGCTCGCGCATGGTGGCCTCCAGCGTGGCCACTTCCTGCTGCAGCTCGGCCAGTTGATCGGTGAGCACCTGGTTGTAGCGCTGCAGGTGGGTGTCTCCCACGGCCACCAGGTGTTCCGCGTCGATTTGCTCTACCTCCAGCTGCAGTTGCAGCAGGTCGAGCAGGCTGGCTGCGGCATAGGCCTGGTTCACGCGCTGCATCAATGCGGTCTTGCGCTGGCGCTCGGCCTCGTCGGGCTCTCGGGCGGGGTGCAGGGCGCTGGCCAGCTTGCGGTACACGGCGCGCACGGACTGGCTGGCTTCCTGGGCAGCGGCCTGCTGCTCGCGCTCGCGCGCATTGGGCTTTCGGGCCCGGCTGGCGCGGTGGCGCTGGCGCTCCTGCTCGGCGCGGGCCTGGCGGGCCTGCATTTCTTCTTCGACCCGGCGCACGATGTCCTCGGGGGATTCCAGGTCGTCGCCTGCTGGCACGCTGGCTGGGTCGGCTTCCTCCTTTGGCTCGGTGGAAGAGGCTTCGGCGAACTGGGCGTGCAGTGCCTGCATGGCCGTACGAGTGTCCGGGTTGCGCACGTTGTCGGCCAGATCGCGGGCAAGCCGGGCGATCACCGCATGCAGGCTGCGCAGCAGCGTGCGGCCCAGGCCCTTGCGGGTGGATGCGTCCACCAAGGCATGCACCAGATCGGCATGCGCAGCGTAGTAGCGGTCGAGCAGGGGCGCTACATCCTTGGCGTAACGCTGGTGGTAGGCGTCGATGGCCTGGTTCCATGCGGCCAGGATGGCGCGCTGCGCATCGATCTGGGCCAGCAGTGCGTTGAAGGATTGCTGCGCGGCCGTGAGTGGGGCCTGGCCCGGCTGCTCGGCGATGCGCAGCAGGGAATTGTCGAAAGAAGAGGGCATGAAGGCACCGATTGTGCCTTCTGCCCCGGATCGTCAGGGCTGCTGGCCCTTGTTGCGCCAGCGCAGCTCGACCGCGCCGAAGGCAATTGCCGCCACGGCCAGGGGCGCAAAGAAATACAGCGTGCGGTAGGCAAGGATGGCTGCCAGCGCCTGGGGCGCGGGCATGTACGCCGACAGCACGGCCGTGCCCACGGCTTCAAGCACGCCCAGCCCGGCGGGGATGCGCGAGATCAGCCCCGCCACCGCACCAAGCAGCACCGTGGCCAGAGCCGCCACGTAAGGGGCCTGCTGCTGTGTGAGCAACCAGATGGCGCCGGCCATCACCATCCAGTTGGTCGCAGACAGCACCACCTGCAGCAACCCGGTGCGCCAGTGCGGAACGGGAAAGCTGCGCCCGCGCACCGTGACAGGCCGGCCGTGCCGCAGCACGCAGGCGGCCAGGTACAGCAGCGTGACCGCGGCCATGGCGCTGCCGACCCAGGGCAACTGGTGGCTGGCCATGTCCCAGCCCTCGGGCAGCTGCGGTGTCCAGAGCCAGAAGACAGCGCCGGCCAGCACGAAGTAACCCAGCCAGTTGGTGATGATGCTCAGGGCCACCACCTGCCCGATATCGCCCACCGAGACGCCCTGGCGCGAGTACAGGCGGTAGCGCACGGTGACCCCGCCGATGAGCGAGCCCAGGTTCAGGGTGAAGGGGTAGGCGACCAGTGTGGTACCCACCGTGCGCGCCACCGGCAGGCCATGCCTTGTGTAGGCCCGGCCGAACAGGTCGAAGGTGCTGTAGACGCCATGGCTCGCAAACGCCAGGGCCGCAGCGCCCAGCAGCACAGGCAGGGGCATGGCGACCAATGCGCTCCACACGGCGCCCCAGTCCACATTGCGGGCCTGGCGCAGCAGCAGGGCGCCGATCAGCAGCACCACGGCGCCCGTGGCGAGGGTCACCGCCCAGGGCCACCAGCGGCTGGAGCGCAAGGCATGCCAGCGGCCGGCGCGCCGCGTCGCTCCGTGCAGAGGGTGTGTGGCGGGCGCGCTGCCGTTCATGGAGAGCCGATCTTACGTGGCCGATGCCGCCTGCGGATTGTCCGTGGCCAGGGCTTCGGCCTGCGCCTGGGCCTTGACCAGCGAGATCGTGGGCTCGTGGCGCGGCAGCCAGCCGGCCCAGGCCGGGAACCAACGCATCAGATGGAAAACGCAGTAGCTGCGCACCAGGCGCAGGCCTTCCCACCGCCCCTTTGGCGTGGGTTCGACCTGCTTGCACGAATGCTCCATGAGGTGCGCCAGGCGCTCATTCAGCGTGGCGTTGAAGGCGCGGTCGCGGATGATGACGTTGGCCTCCAGGTTGAGCGACAGGCTCAGCGGGTCGAGGTTGCTTGAGCCCACGGTCGACCATTCATCGTCCACCAATGCCACCTTGCCGTGCAGTGGCCTGTCACAGTACTCGTAGATGCGCACACCGGCGCGCAGCAGGTGATCGTAGAGCAGGCCGGCGGCCGTCTTCACGATGGGCATGTCGGGCTGGCCCTGCAGGATCAGGCGCACGTCCACCCCACGGCGCGCCGCGCGCCGCATTTCGCGGATGAAGCGGTAGCCGGGGAAGAAATAGGCGTTGGCGATCACCACCCGCTTGCGCGCCGAGCGCAGGGCGATGCGGTAGTGCCGTTCGATGTCGTTGGTGTGGTCGTGGTTGTCGCGCGTGACGAAGATGGCATGGTCGGTGCCCGCGTAGGGCAGGCCGCGCGCAGGCGCATTCTTCGCGCGGCTGCGGCGGCGCTCGGCAGGGCTCAGCACGGCTTCGTGCGTGAACTGGTGCATCTGCGCGACGATGGGCCCACGAACCTCTACGGCAGAGTCCTGCTTGGCTTCGGGCCCGAAGTCGGCCACATGGTCGGCCGAGTAGTTGATGCCGCCGATGAAGCCATGCTCACCATCGACCACCACGATCTTGCGGTGCATGCGCCGCAGCATGTTCAGCCGCTGGCCCAGCAGGCGCCGGCCCGGGTCGAAGATGCGAAAGTGCACGCCCGCCTCGACCAGCTCGCCCACGAAGCGATCCGACAGGTCGGGCGAGCCAAAGCCATCGACCAGCACATGCACCTGCACGCCGCGTTTCGCGGCAGCCAGCAGCACGGCATGCAGTTCCTGCCCGATCTTGTCGTCGAACAGGATGAAGGTTTCGAGCATCACTTCGCGGCGCGCCTCGCCGATAGCCTCGAACACGCGGGGAAAGAAGTCCTCGCCGTTCTCCAGCAGCTCGAAGTGGTTGCCGGGCACCCAGCGGGAGGATTGCGCGGCGCGGCTCACAGCGAAATCTCCGCGGCCAGGGGAGCGTGGTCCGAAAGCTTGTCCCAGGGCTTCTTGGGCAGGTGCAGCGGCGCGTGCACGGCGGCATTGCGCACGTAGATGCGGTCCAGCGCGAGCAGCGGCATGGAGGCGGGGAAGGTGCGCACCGCACGCCCAGTGGACTGCACGAACACCTCGTGCAGGCCGGCACGCTCGCGCAGGATTTCGTGCGCGCGACCGCGCCAGTCGTTGAAGTCGCCGGCCACCACCACAGGCTCCTCGGGGTCAAAGGTGTTCACCAGGTCGCACACGGCGCGCAGCTGGCGCTGGCGGTGCGCCTCCTGCAGGCCCAGGTGCACGCAGATGGCATGCACCGGGCTGTGGTGCTTGGGCGGCTGCAGGATGCAGTGCAGCATGCCGCGGCGCTCCGGCCCGCTTACCGAGATGTCATGGTTCTCGTAGTGGGTGATGGGAAACTTGGAGAGCAGTGCATTGCCATGGTGGCCGTTGTCATACACCGCATTGCGGCCATAGGCGAACTGTGTCCAGATGGTGTCGGCCAGGAACTCGTAGTGGGGCTCCTGCGGAAAATTCTCCACCCGGCCTGCGTGGCGGTGGTGCGTGCCCAGCACCTCCTGCAGGAACACGAGGTCTGCGGACACATGGCGCACGGCATCGCGCAGCTCGTGCAGCATGAAGCGCCGGTTGAAGGTGGTGAAGCCCTTGTGCACATTCACGGTCAACACCTTGAAGGCAATGGGCTGGGAGGAGGGTGTGTGCGCCATGGAAACAATTTGAAAAGGGTGCCGCACCGCAGTGGTGCGCACCCCCTCGGGCGGGTGCCGTCAGGGGGTCGTTCCTTGATTGTTCCGGCCCCTGGCCAGGGCTTCTGTAGGACGGCTTGCCGTCAACGCGTGCAGCGCCTGCCCATACGGGTCACGCCGGCAGGAAGCCTTCGACCGAGAGGTAGCGCTCGCCGGTGTCGTAGTTGAAGCCCAGCACGCGGGCGCCAGCAGGCAGCTCGGGCAGCTTCTGCGCGATGGCGGCCAGCGTGGCGCCCGAGGAGATGCCCACCAGCATGCCCTCTTCGCGGGCGCAGCGGCGTGCATATTCGCGCGCGGGCTCGGCATCCACCTGGATCACGCCGTCGAGCAGGCTGGTGTCGAGGTTCTTTGGCACGAAGCCCGCACCAATGCCCTGAATGGGGTGGGGCGCGGGCGCACCGCCCGAGATCACGGGCGAGGCAGAGGGCTCCACCGCAAACACCTTGAGCTGCGGGAACTTTGCCTTGAGCACACGCGCCACGCCGGTGATGTGGCCGCCCGTGCCCACGCCGGTGATGAGCACGTCGAGGCCGTCGGGAAAGTCCCTGAGGATCTCCTGCGCCGTGGTGCGCTCGTGCACGTCGATGTTGGCGGGGTTCTCGAACTGCTGGGGGATCCAGGCGCCGGGCGTCTGGGCCAGCAGTTCCTGGGCGCGGGCGATGGCGCCCTTCATGCCCTTCTCGCGCGGGGTCAGGTCGAACGTGGCGCCGTAGGCCAGCATCAGGCGGCGGCGCTCGATGCTCATGCTGTCGGGCATCACGAGGACAAGCTTGTAGCCCTTGACGGCCGCCACCAGCGCCAGGCCGATGCCGGTGTTGCCCGAGGTGGGCTCGATGATGGTGCCGCCGGGCTGCAGCGCGCCCGAACGCTCGGCGTCTTCCACCATCGACAGGGCGATGCGGTCCTTGATGGAGCCGCCGGGGTTGCCGCGCTCGGCCTTGACCCATACATTGGCCGCGCTGCCGAACAGGCGGTTGATGCGCACGTGCGGCGTGTTGCCGATGGTCTGCAGAATGTTGTCGACTTTCATGGCGTCTCCTGGTCAAGAAAAGGGTGGGTGACAATGCAAGCAATCGGCATTGTGTCCCACTACCGAGGCGATCCTGGCAGGGCTGTGCCAAGAGCCCGCTTCGCTATTGCGGGCGAATATGGACGAGGGCGTTTCCGTCCATCCCGGTGTCGGTCGCCACTTGCACCGGCAGGCCGGCGCTGATCACCGCAGCATTGGTGCGCGTATGGTCCGTGAGCTCGCTGGCCGTGTAGCGGGCTTCCCGGCCCGTGCGCCACACGGCCAGGGCCAGGGGCAGCATCCACTGGTCGGCCAGGTAGGGGCCAGTGGCCGCCGTGCTGCGCTCGTAGGCCTGTACCTCCTCGGCCAGCCGGCGCGCCACAAGTTCGGCGGATACTCCGCGTTCGCCGAACTGGCAGAACACCTCGGTCACCTGCGCGTAGTCCAGCGTGGCCAGCAGCACGTTGCCGGGCCCTTCGTGCTGGCGCACGCCAGGCGCGCGCAACTGGTCGGCTTCATGCGTCCAGCCCAGGCGCCGGCCCAGTTCTTCCAGCTCGCGTGCGGCCACGCTGCGCGCCAGTCCTGGCGCCAGGGCTTCGGCCCAGGCGGCCACCGGCGCTCCGCGCTCCATCAAATCGAACGGAGCCGGAGCCTGCGCGGCCGGCTTGATCTGCGCATGCAGCAGTCCGCCGCCCGCCGGGTAGAAACCGCGGCGCTCCAATGCCAGTTCCAGCCCCACGCCCAGGCGCGCCAGCAGCGGTGCATAGGCGCGCTGCAGAAAGTCGAACGGCGGTGCCATGGGGTTGTGCGTGCCGCCGGCCAACTGCACCCGGCTGGCACCATCGGCCAGCATCAATGCGGGCAGCACGGTCTGCAGCACCAGCAGGCAACTGCCGGCCCCGGCGATACGGAAGGTGTAGTCCCCCGCGCGCACCGCACCGGGCGTGAACTGCAGCGACTGCGAGCCCAGCTCCGCCCCGTCGGCCTGCCCGCCGCTGACCTGCACCGCGGCCTGCACGCAGGCCAGGTGCTGGCGCATCAACCCGGGCTTGGCACGGCCGGCACGGATGCGCTCGATGCGCAGCGGCCGCCCCGTCACCATGGACAGCGCCAGGCCGGTGCGCAGGATCTGGCCGCCGCCTTCGCCCTGGGAGCCGTCGAGCGTCAGCATGGCGCCTCCTTCGATGAAGGTGTGGTGAAGCGCAGCACGGTGTCGTGCAGCAATGCGTCGAGCGCGCCATGGCCCGGCACGGGCAAAGGCTGCACTGGCTCTGCGGCGTTGCGCGCCAGTTCGGCCTTGATGAAGGCGTGGATGCCGGGCCAGCGCGGGCTGGTGGCGGCTTCGCCAGCGCGCATCTTCACCTCCAGCAGGGCGTTGATCTCGGCGACCAGCGCGGCGTCGGCCACCGGGTCCAGCGTGTGCTGGGCCAGTTCGGCAAAGCGCATGGGCGGCACACCAGGGCGCGCGCGTATCCAGCGCGCAGCCAGCAGCGGGCGCAGCACGTAAAGGTATTTCTTGTAACGTACCTCGTCGGCCTGCAGGTGCTCGCGGAAGTTCTTCCTGGCCATGGAGGCGTAGTGGTGCCAGCCCTTGGCGTTGGAGAACACGGTCTCGGCCAGCGCACGAAAGCGCTCCATGGCGATCCCGTCCTCGCGGTAGACCACGGGTGAGCGCAGCCATTCGAGCAGCGTGGGGTTGGACTCGCGCATCAGGCCCAGTGCCTTGCGCAGGTCCCAGCCGTTGATGTCGAGGTCGCCGCTGATCGGCACCTCGATCACGTCGCGCCCCGGGGCCACGGTGAGGTACCAGGGCAGGCGGTTCACGTAGAGGAAGCGCACGTCGTAGTCGCTGTCGGGCGAGGCAAAGCCCCAGCCCCGGCTGCCCGACTCGCAGGCGAAAAGGATGGTGACCCGGTGCTGTGCTTCGATGGAGCAAAGGTTCTCCATGATCTTCTCGCGCATGGCGGGATCGATGGGGTGGGCCGATTGCAGGAATTCTTCCAGTTGTTGTTCTTTGTGCATGTGCTGATGCCGGCGCTGGTCTGGCCAGCGCCGGCTCCGTTCAATGGTTGCCGAGGAGGTGCAAAGGGGCCTATCCCTTCACGCAGACCACCTGCTTGAGCGTATAGACCACCTCCACCAGGTCCTGCTGCGCGGCCATCACGGCGTCGATGTCCTTGTAGGCCATCGGGATCTCGTCGATCACGTCGGCGTCCTTGCGGCATTCCACGCCCTCGGTGGCGGCGATCTGGTCGGCGATGGTGTACATCTTCTTGGCCTTGGTGCGGCTCATCTTGCGGCCCGCACCGTGGCTGCAGCTCATGAAGCTCTCGGGGTTGCCCTTGCCGCGCACGATGAAGCTCTTGGCGCCCATGCTGCCCGGGATGATGCCCAGCTCGCCGGCCTTGGCGCTCACAGCACCCTTGCGTGTGACGAGCACGTCCTCGCCGAAGTGCGTTTCGCGGCTCACGTAGTTGTGGTGGCAGTTCACCGCCTCCACATGTGCCTCGAACGGCTTGGTGATCACCTTGCGGGCGGCCGCGATCACGCGCTGCATCATCACCTCGCGGTTGGCGCGCGCGAACTTCTGCGCCCAGCCCACTGCGCGCACGTAGTCGCCGAAGTACTTGGCGCCTTCCTCGAAGTAGGCCAGGTCCTGGTCGGGCAGGTTGCGTTGGTGCAGCTCGGCGTCCTTCTTGGCCAGCTCGATGAAGTGCGTGCCGATGGCATTGCCCACGCCGCGCGAACCCGAGTGCAGCATGAACCACACGCCACCCTGCTCGTCCAGGCACACCTCGATGAAGTGGTTGCCGGTGCCCAGCGTGCCCAGGTGCTTGTGGTTGTTGGTGTTGCGAAAGCGCGGGTAGTCCTCGCAGATCGCGTCGAATTCGCCCTTGAGCGCGGCCCAGGCCACGTCGGTCTCGTCGGGCGGGGTTTCCCACGCGCCCTTGTCGCGGCCCATGCGGCGAGGGTTGCTGCCGTGCGGCACGGCTTTCTCGATCGCGCTGCGCAGCGGGCCCAGGTTGTCGGGCAGGTCGTTGGCATGCAGGGTGGTCTTGCACGCCATCATGCCGCAGCCGATGTCCACGCCCACGGCGGCCGGGATGATGGCCTTGAAGGTCGGGATCACCGAGCCCACCGTCGCACCGATGCCGTAGTGCACGTCGGGCATGGCCGCCACGTGCTTGAACACGATGGGCAGGCGCGCCGCATTCTCCAGTTGCTTCTGGGCCTCGTCTTCCACGGGCACGCCCTGGGTCCACATCTTGATGGGGACGCCGTTTTCAACGGGCTTGAGGATGTAGTTGTCTTTTGGCATGTTACTTTCCTTCTTCACTCTCTCTGTCTTTGGGCTCAGGCCACGTGCAGGGCCGTCTTGCGAATTTTGTTGCCATGGCGGTCGATGCGGCGCCAACTGCTGTTGTCGTTCATCGTGATCCACCGCCGTTCTTCGGCGCGGTAGAACCAGTCCTTGTCCTGCTGGTAGAACACCTGGGCACCCACGGTTTCCCAGATGTTGACGATCTCGTTGCCATGGGCGCGGAACTCGTTGAAGTCCGTCGTCGCCTTCTGGCCCATCTCGCTGTAGCAGCCGTTGAGCTGCAGCAGCAAGCGATTGACATCGTCGGGCATGCGCTCTGCCTTGAGTCCGATCTTCACCGCCTCATCCATGAGGATGGGGTAGCTGTGGGAGGGGTACTTGGAGTTGAGCGTCGTGGCGATCAGCTCTGCCGTTTCTTCCCGGTCGATGTGGTAACTCAGCAGCTCGCGGCACAGCATGATGGACAGCGACTCCGCGCGGTCCACTGCGCCGATCACCAGCGGATGAACGTACTGGAACAACGATTTGTAGGCGTTGTCCATGGTGTCCCCCTGCTGTTCACGCCACAGGCGAATCACGCGCTGCAGTTCGTTGAGGCTCACGCTGACACGGTCGTTGTCCCGGTCCAGCGGCGACAGCGCATGGTTGAGCGAGGTGTCCACCGCCGTGAGGTAGGCCGTCGGGCCCATCAGGATGCGGTCCGCGCCCAGCGCGATCATCGTTGCTGCCGACGCACACTCCAGCGGAACCAGCGCCACCAGGCGCTGACAGTGCTGGCGCAGCAGGTTCACGAGGCGCAGCGACACCTGGCCGCTGCCGCCATCGGACTTCAGGAACAGGTAGATCGTCTCATGCTGGCCCAGTTGTCCCAGGATGTCGTACAGGGCCACCACGTCGGAGTGGCACACCGAACCGCGCGGGCTGTTCCAGTAGCTGATGACCGGGCCGCCGAGCAACGCCGTGAGCTGTCCGATGACCGCCTGCGTCTTGCTGAACAGCACCGGAGGCTGCTTGATCTTGATGTCTTTCTTGGCTTGGGTTTCCATGGTGTTTGCCATTCCTTGTTCTTATCGTTGCGTGGCCTCATCCGCTGACCAGGTCGAACACTGCTTCCAGGATCTGTCGCGGGCCCATGCAGTTGCCGCAGGTACAGTAGGCGGGTCGTTCCATGGCGCTGCTATCGAGCGCCAGGATCTTCTGGGCAAAGCGCTGGCGGTTGGCGTCGTCGAGCAGCCAGGCTTTCATTGCCTCGCGGAATTCCGGCTGGTCTTCGGCGAAGGCGTTCTGGATCTCGTGCTTTCCCCAGAAGTCCCAGTAGCTCGCCTCGGCGTAGTGCAGCACGGCGCTCGGGCGCTCGTTGTCCAGCCAGTGCGCCAACAGCGGTTGCAAGTTCACGCCGCCCTTGTGGAACATCAGCAGGATATCGAAGGCGTTGGCGCCATTGAACGGGCTGGGTTCGGGTCCGGTGTGCCCCAGGCCTTCGTTGAAGAAGGCCAGTGCGAAAGCATCCACGGCGGCACGCTCCTTGGGCGACAGGGCATCGGCCGGGCAGTTGCCCAGGCGGTCCAGGTACAGCTCGGTCGAGTGGTGCAGTTCCTCGCCCTGGGCCAGCAGCTCCAGCATGCGGGGCAGGAAGTACAGCAGTTCTTCAGGCGGCTGCTCGCTGCTCTTGGCGGAGCTGTTGTATTCGTAAAAGTGGCGCGTCGTCACCTGGCGCAGGGGCATGCGGCGCATCTCGCGCTCCAGCGCCTCGTCCATGCAGCAGGCCAGGCACACGTCCAGCGTGCTCTTGGGGGCCTCGTGGTGCTGGAACGCGGCGTAGGCAGCGGCCACCGCCGTGCGCAGGGCCGGGGGCAGGGCAGTGTCGGTGGCGGTTGCAGGTACTTTCGTCGTCATCATCTTCTCCGTGGCGCTCCGGGCGCCGTTCGGTCCTTCATCGCGCGCTGCTACTGCACCATTCCCTGGGCCGCAGCGTGTGCATAGTTCTTCAGTTCCTCATCGTGTGCCGGAACGCCGCGGATGAATTGCCCCACCCGCTCCTGCAGTTCCCTGGGGCGCAGCAGGGCGCGGCCCTCATGGCCGATGCCGTGCAGGGCCGAGACCTGCACGTCGCGGCAGGGCACCTCCAGCATCTGGCAGAACAGCTGCCACATCGCGTCCCGCCATTCGGGGATGTGCCTGGCGTTCCAGAAGGTAGGCCAGACGTCGAACCACATGTAGCAGACAAAGCCCAGCCGGCCGCTGCTGGTGCCGATGGCCTCGTGCACACGGGCCCTGCGCGGGCCGATGCAGTCGCTCCACAGCCGGGGGAAGGCCTGCAGCATGCGCACCGCATCCGCCAGCGGCACCGAGGGGTCGAGCACCTGCAGCGGGATGTCGCCGGCGTTGGTGCTCATCACGCAATTCAGGCCCATGCCCACCTGCTCGTCGTTGAAGGGCGCCAGGTCGGCGCCCGCGTTGGCGAACAGCACGGTCTGGATATGCGTCCATTGCAGCGCAGTGGCTTCGAAGCAGGGCCCGTCCATGTCCCAGTACCATTCGCGCTCCTTCTTGCCCGGGACGGGCCGGTCGAAGAGGTAGCGGATGGCGTCGGCGTACAGCGTGGCATCGAGTCCCAGGGACTCGGGTGTCACTGGCGACGAAGCCTGCCTTGCCAGACGCTTTGCGCGCGCGGTCTGTTTCATGGTGTTCCTCTTTTCTTCTTTCTTCTTTTCTATCTGTCTGGTGGACGCGACGGGATTCGAACCCGCATCTTTGCAGCGACCAGGGTGCTTTACTCCGCTGGCCCAGTGAACGGTTGGAAACGCGCGCCAGTGGCAGACCCGTCATCGGAGCCAGCACCTGCATCCTCAACCTTGCCCGTTCACCGACTCTCCCGCTGCACTCGGTGTTACCCGACCTGCCGGCAATAACAACATTTTTGGCAGTGGCGCTCCCTTCTGTGCCAGCGCGCCCGTATTCCTTGTCATTTCGCGCTCATCGCATCTTCACCAGGCCGTTAAGCACCTGGTCCAGTCCGCCGAACACCGAGATCTTGTCGATGCGCTCAGCCACGCGTTCCAGCGTCTCCAGCTCCTTCATGCGCAGGGCGACAGGGTTGTCCTCCATCACCTTGGCGGTGTTGAGCAGTGAGCGCGTCGCGGCCGTTTCCTCGCGGCGGCGGATCACGTTGGCCTGGGCCTGCTTCTCCGCCTGCACCACCTGGGTCAGGATGGCCTTCATGTCGCCGGGCAGCACGATGTCCTTCACGCCGGCGCTCTCCAGCGCAATGCCGTAGGGCGCAAGCTTGGCGGCCATGTGGGCGTTCACCACCTCGTCGATCACCGTCTTGTTCTCCAGCAGCTCATCGAGCGTGCGGGTGCCCACGGCGGCGCGCAGCGCGAACTGCAGCTCGCGGTACAGGTGTTCTGCAGGCTTTTGCAGTTGGCTCCAGGCGCGCAGCACGTCGGTGTAGCGGAAGGTCGCGCACAGGTTGATGCGCAGGCCCACCTTGTCGCGGGTCATGATGTCCTGGCCCGAGACTTCCACCGATTGCAGGCGCAGGTCCACCAGCTCCACCGCCACGGTGCGGCCGTACTTCCAGAAGGCGTAGGCGCCAGCGGGCAGCAGGCGTTCCACCTTGCCATCCACCGTCAGCAGCGCGCAGGACGACTCGGGCACCTGCACCTGCAGCAGGCCGGCCAGGCCGGTTACCGTGCGGTGGCGCAACTGGGGCTGCGTCAGGCGCGCTACCAGGGCGGCGGGCAGTTCGGGTCCGGCGTTCAGGTCGATCACCTGCACGGACACCTCCGCCTGGCCCTTCCAGTACAGGCGGCGGGTGCCAGGGGGCAGGATCTCCACCAGCACACCGTTCTCGCTGCGCAGGCCCACTTCGTTCTCGGCCAGCTCCACGCGCACGAATTCAGCGGCCACCACTTCGGGCTCGCGCGCCATCAGGTAGTCGGCCAGGGCGTGGGTGAAGGCAGGTTGTTCCAGCGCGAAGCTTTCCACGCGCAGTTGGTCCAGGCCGGCAAACAGCCAGTGCGTGCCGCTGTGCAGGACGCGGTCGAAGTCGCCGTTGCGCAGCAGCAGGGCGCGTTCGTTCTTCTTGACGGTGGTGCGTTGGATCTTCAGCATGTGTCTACCCTCATTCTTTCTTGTTCAATGTCTTGCGGTTGCCGCATCAAATTGCATGGGGGCCGTTACAGCGGGGCAGTGGTCCCAGGGGGCGCGGTCCGGGCCCTGCAGTGCGCCGTGGCGGTGGCCCCGAGGGGGCTTTCGCCTGGGCTGGCTACGGGCGCGGGCCGTGCCGGGTGCTGGCACAAACCGCCACCGCTGACGGGGCAATGGCCTTCGGGCTGCGGCGCAACCCTTCTGTCCTTCACCCCGCGTCCGGCGGGTGGTCTTTCGACCGTTTCTTCAACAGCCGGCCCGAAGGCCGGAAGAATGGGCAGGAGTCGAACCTGCGACAGTCCCTTTGCAGGGGTGCTCTACCAGACTGAGCTACCAGTGGTGCAGGCCGGGAGTCGAACCCGGCAGTCCCTTGCGGGCTGGCTTCCACAGCCCTGCCGTCACCCGGCGCTCGCAGCGTGCGGCATGCGGGGAATCCAAAAGGCAATAAAGCCCCGGACTCCCGGCACCGGCAGGGCGGGCCTTTGCCCCAACCCTGGCCTGTGAGCGTTCGCTGTTTGCGCCGAGTGCCTTGGTATCTGCGAATTGCGTGCCAGCCATCTGCTGAAACGCGAAAATTTTTCAAGTATTTGATTTGAAATAGGTTTTTTAAAAAGAGTAAGTGCTGGGTTTCTTGATGGTTTCTTTTTTGCTAGAATAGAAGCTAGTTTTGTAGCTAGCTAGAGATGCGCAAGAACAGGGTGGTCATCGGTTTCATCGGTACCCAGCTCGACTCCGGCAAGGGCGCGGGCCGGTGGGAGAAGTGGCGGCCCACCGTCTCGCTGGTCCAGCACGAGGACATGGTGGTGCACCGCATGGAGCTGCTGTACACCCCCGCCCACCAGGAGCTGGCGCACCAGGTGCGCACCGACATCGCCACCGCATCGCCCGAGACCACGGTGCGGCTGGTGCCCATGGAGATCGCCGACCCCTGGGACTTCGGCGAGGTCTACGCCAAGCTGTTCGACTGGACGCAGGCCTACCGCTTCGACACCGAGCGCGAGGAGTACTGGACCCACATCACCACGGGCACGCACGTGGCGCAGATCTGCCTGTTTTTGCTGGTGGAGTCGCGGCGCATTCCGGGTGTGCTGGCGCAGACCTCGCCGCCCAGGCGCCAGCAGATGGGCGACGCGGGCAGCTATGCGCTGATCGACCTGGACCTGTCGCGCTACGACGTCATCGCCCAGCGCTTCGGCGCCGAGCAGCGCGATGCGGTGGACTTCCTCAAGAGCGGCATCGCCACGCGCAATGCGCGCTTCAACGCGCTGATCGACGAGGTGGAGCGCGTGGCGGTGCGCTCGCGTGCACCCATCCTGTTCACCGGGCCCACGGGGGCGGGCAAGTCGCACCTGGCGCGGCGCATGTACCAGCTCAAGAAGGCCCGCCACCAGGTGGAGGGCGAATTCGTCGAGGTGAACTGTGCCACCCTGCACGGCGACGGGGCTGCGTCCACGCTGTTCGGGCACAGGAAAGGCGCATTCACGGGCGCCGCGGCCGACCGGGCGGGCCTGCTGCGCACGGCGCACAAGGGCGTGCTGTTCCTCGACGAGATCGGTGAGCTGGGCCTGGACGAACAGGCCATGCTGCTCAAGGCGGTGGAGGAAAAGCGCTTTTACCCCATGGGCAGCGACCGCGAGGTGGCCAGTGATTTCGAGCTGATCGCCGGCACCAACCGCGACCTGCGCACCGAAGTGGCGGCCGGGCGCTTCCGCGAAGACCTGTACGCGCGCATCAACCTCTGGAGCTACCAGCTGCCCGGCCTGGCCCAGCGGCCCGAGGACATCGAACCCACCCTGGACCACCTGCTGGCGCGCACCGGCACGGAGCTGGGCCGCACGGTGCGCCTCTCGGCCGAGGCGCGCACTGCCTACCTGCGCTATGCCCAGTCGCCCGATGCGCTGTGGAGCGGCAACTTCCGCGACCTGTCCGCCAGCGCCACGCGCCTGGCCACGCTGGCCGACAGTGGCCGTATCGGCCTGCCTTTGGTGGAGGCGGAGATCGCCCGCCTGCAGTGGCTGTGGCAACCGGCAAAGGCCGCACGTGATGGAGGTGGTGCGGTTGGGGATGCCATTGATCTGAACACGCTTCTCGACGAGGCACAGATCAAGGCCATGGACCTGTTCGACCAGCTTCAACTGGCCGCCGTGCTGCGCGTGTGCCGGCAGGCGCGCACCCTGTCCGATGCGGGGCGGCAGTTGTTCCAGGCCTCGCGCGCGCAGCGCACGGTGGTCAATGATGCCGACCGCCTGCGCAAATACCTGGCCCGGTTTGGCCTGGATTGGGAGTCGGTCATCCGCGGTGAACGATAATCGCTCTGTGAAGCGCGCCAGACCGCCGCTGGTGCAATCTGGGAAACCAGGCACTGGAGGAACGTCCGGACTGCACAGGACAGCGTAGCAGCTAACGGCTGCCCACCGCGAGGTGAGGATCAGAGCAACAGAGACGAGTTCGGACACGGGACCACCAGGGGTGTTCTGTGGGCCGCCAGCGCAAGCTGGCTGCGGATGGCGCAAGCCAGACGGTTCCCGGCGCAAGCCGGGAACGCCCACAGCCACCTCGGGCGCGTTCCGCGCCCGAGGTGAAACGGGCAATCTCTACGCGCAGCAATACCAAGTAGGCCAGCGTTGATGTGGTTCCGCAGAGCTGGCGGGTAGGTAGCATCGAGCCGGCGTGGCGACACCCGGCCCAGAGTAATGGCGGTCACGCCGCGGGCAACCGCGGCGCACAGAATCCGGCTTATCGGCGCGCTTCACACTTAATTCCATGGCCGGTCTTTCCGGCCATCCCAGTGCTTCAGGCAGGCTTGGGGCAGTGCATCGCATGCCCCTGCTCCAGTTCCTTGGCGCGCTCCACGGTGTCGGGGTGGCTGCTCAGCAGGGACCACACGGGGCCCATGGTCTCCGGTTCCTTCTTCGCCGCGGCGGTCTCCGTCGGGGCACTCGCGCCCTCCTTGGCTGCGGTGGCGGCTTTGTTCTTCTTGTCGGCCTTCTCTTCGGCGTCCTCATCCTGCGCAATGGCCAGCAGCAGCTTGCCCATGGGCGCCGTGGGCAGCTTGGCGTGGCCCATGAGGGCGATGGCAAAGCAGTCGGCCTCACGCTCGTGGTTGCGGCTATAGGCCAGGCCGGTGAGCACCGAGGCGCCGGTGGATACGATGCCCGATACGTCACCCAGCGCCAAACCCATGCCCATCTGCAGCACGCCCTGCTGCACGATCATGCGCGTGGTGTGGCGCTGGGCCACATGGCCGATCTCGTGGGCCAGCACGCCGATCAGGGCGTCGTCGCTGAGCCCTTGCTTCTCTGCCGCCTTGGCCAGGCCGTCGGTCATCACCACCGTGCCACCGGGCAGGGCAAAGGCGTTGGCGCCCATCCCTGAACGGAACGACAGGGTGTAGGTGGGCCGGTAGCCCTGATAGCGCTGCAGCCCCGTGGGCATCTGCTGCACCAATTCATTGAATCGCGCCTGCAGCTCAAGCTGGCGCTCCCTGGGCAGCTTGCTGGGCTTGAGCGTGCCTTTGTCCATCTGCGTGAGCACATTGCTGGCCACGCTGGTTTCCCAGGAAACGGGAACGAAGCGCGTGAGTTCCGTGGCAGCCCAGGGCGTGCCATAGCGGTAGAACAGACTCAGCCCGACGACGGCGATGGCCGTCACCCCCAGCAGCACGGGCCAGCGGTTCTGCATGCGCTCTGCCAGGCTGGGGCGGGCGCCCGCGGCGGCCAGGGCCGCTTGCCATTGGGCCACGGCATCGATTTCCAGGCTGCCGTGGTCGCGCAGGTCCACCACCACGCGCTGCTGCGGGCGGCGTTCACTCCAGGCTTCGGGCCAGCCGACCTGGCCCCAGGAGAACACGGTGGGGGCCGCGCCGGGCTGGGACACCGGGTGCAGCACCAGCGAGGGGCCCTTGGGTGTGGGCTGCAGGCCCACGAGCACCGGCTTGGCCTGGCTGCTCAAGCCATCGAACCAGCGCCCGGGAACCAGTTCCCCGGAAGGGGCTGCCGTGCCCATCAGCCGATCAGGTCCAGGCCTGCGGCGTCGGCCAGTGCATCACCGATGCCGCCTTGCTGCTGCTGGCGCACCATGGCGCCTGTCACCTGGTCCACGCCGCCCTTGACATGCAGGGTGACCGACTCGGCCTTCATGCGGTACTCGCTCACGCGCGCAAACGGGCGGTACAGGCCCAGCGTGAGCAGGGTCAGGAACAGGTTCTTGATGCGCAGGAGCACGAAGCTGCGCGTACGCAACCCGCACTTGAAGCGCGCCACCTGGCTCAGGCCGATGTTGTCCCACATCAGCTGGAACATGCGCGCTTCGCGGTAGGCGCGTGCCGGCGCCGAGGTCAGCAGCAGCATGAAGATACCGCCGAATATGCCCACCACGATGGCCACCATGATCAAGGCGAACGAGCGGTTCTTGGCATCGTCGATGAACAGTGCCGCAGTCCCGCCGGCCAGCACGCCCACCACCACGGTGACACCGATCGCGAACAGCAGGAACACGGCGACCGTGGCCAGCCAGACCTTGATGAAATCCATGTACACCGGCTTCCAGCGGCCGGTTTCGGCACCCACCTGGGTGCGCAGCACCAGCAGGCTCTTGTAGTTGTACTCGAGCCGGATGACGCACATGATCGACAGCAGCAAGCCCATGGCCAGCAGGCCCCAGATGCCGGCCGTCATGGTGGGCAGGTCGGCGTCGCTGCTTTCGTCCGCCAGTTCCTGCAGGGCGCTGGCCGATTCGGGCGCCAGGTACTGGATGCCGAAGAACACGCCGAACCACACCAGGGCGATCGCGAACACGGGCCAACTGGCCTTGTAGACCTCGCGCCAGGGGGCAGTGAACTGCAGGCGCAGGCCGCGCCAGCGCGTGGAGCCCAGGCGAAAGCGCATGGCGCTGCCCCAGATGAAGGGCGACAGCAGGGCGCCCGCCAGCAGGAAGACCCCGACGGCCGTGTCCTGCCCGGTGTTGACGGCGATCTGGTAGGCGATGCTGATCATCACCAGGATGATGAAGCCCTTGACCATGCGGCCCTGCTGGGCCGTGAATTCGAGCGGGCTGCCGGCCACCACCGTGTGGCCATAGAAGTACTGGGCGGTACGCCGCCGCGCCCAGGGGGTGTAGAAACCCAGGGTGAGGATGGTCAGCAGCACGTTGACGATCCACACGCGGAAGTATTCGCCGCCGCTGCCGGTGAACTCGAGCGGATGCGCGTTGATGTCCTGCGCCGCGAAGGTCGAGACGGGCGCCGCACCGGCCCCGGTTTGCTGATGGTCCATGGACTCCCTCCTGTTATGGCGGGCAGTGTATCAGCGGCTCGTGGCGGCGCACCATCCCTCGAAACGGTGATTGCTCACCTTTTGATAGCTGGCCAGTGCTGCTCAGAATCGCTCCCAGGGCTGCAGGTACCGCCACTGGCCCTCGGGCACCTTGGCCAGGGGCACGCGGCCGATGCGCAGGCGCTTGATGGCCACCACGCGCAGGCCCACGGCCTCGCACATGGCCGGGATCTGCCCGGGGCGAATGCCCTTGAGCGCAAAGCGCAGCCGGGTCTCGTTCTGCCAGCTCACCTTGATGGGCGGCAGCGGCCGGCCGTTGAACGACAGGCCATGGCACAGGCGCTGCAGGCCATTGACCGCGATCTCGCCGGCCACCTCCACGATGCACTCCTGCTCCAGCGATTCGATGTCCTCGGCCAGCTTGCGCGCAATGCGCTTGTCCTGGGTGTAGACCACCAGGCCACTGGCTTCGGTGGGCAAGGGGGTGAAGCATTCGAGCTGGCGGAAATGGCGCTGCAGCACGCGGATGCCCGAGGCGTCTTCGGGCAGGTGCGAGGCGGACGACAGCAGCGTCTGTGCGGGTGCGGCCCCCTGGCTGCGGCTGCCGTGTGCGGCGCCGGCCTGTCCGGGTGCGCCCAGGCCGGCCTCGAAACCTGCGGGCTTGTGCAGCAGCAGGGTCACGGGCGTCAACTCCAGCAGGCTGGCATTCGGGTCCACGGTCACGCTCTGGCGCGGCGCCACGCGTGCGCCGGGGGCCTCGACGATGGCGCCATCGACGCTCACGAAGCCGCCCTCGATGAATTGCTCGGCCGTGCTGCGCGAGCAGTTGAGCTGCTCGGCCACGCGCTTGGCCAGGCGCACATGGCCGGCTTCAGGGTTTTTTTCAGTCATTCAGTGTGGGGTGTTTTCATTCCCCGGTTCCATTGCGCGGATACGTTCGACATGGGCGAGCAGCGAGCGCTGGGCCACCGGCCACATGCGCGGCGGCACATCGTCGTAGGCATGGCGCACCCAATCCTCCATGCTGCCCTGGGGCAGGGCCTGCATGGCAGCCAGCACCTTGGCCTCGCGCGCCAGGCGGTGGGCTTTCAGGCGGGCGATGGCGCTGCGCGCCTCGCCCAGCACATGGCCGTGGGCTGGCAGGATGAAGTGGATCTGGTAGGCCTCGCAGGCCGCATCCAGCGCGTCCAGTGAATCGAGGTAGTCGGCCATGTTGCCATCCGGCGGGTCGACCACCGTGGTGCTGCCGTTCAGGATGTGGTCGCCGCTGAACAGCAGGCCGTCTTCTTCCAGCAGCAGGCACAGGTGGTTGGCGGCATGGCCGGGCGTGTGGATCACCTGCAGGGTGTGATTGGTGGCGGCATCGGCCACCTTGGCCGAGAGCACGAGTCTTTCACCGTGGGCGAGTTCGCGTTCGGGCGTGAAGGCGCTGGCAACCCGCGCCGTGGGCGCCGAGGGCAGGCCCAGGATGGGCGGTGCCGGCCGGCCGGCCTGCACGCACAGGGCCTGCAGAGGAGCGGCCCCCGGCGAGTGGTCAGGGTGCGAATGCGTGCAGACGATGGCACGGATGTCGCCGCCGGCGGTGCGCCAGAGCTTCTCCAGGTGCTCGGGGTCGGCCGGGCCCGGGTCGATGGCGATGAAGCCCGTGGTCGGGTCGCCCACCAGGTAGCTGTTGGTGCCCGGGCCGGTCATCACGCCCGAGTTGGGCGCCGTGAGGCGCTGCACGTTTTTGAGCAAGGGCACGGCATGGTCGGTCTGCCAGTCCAGCGGGTGCACGATCTGGCCGTCGGGGCAGACCAGGGCCAGCTCGCCGAAGGGCATCTCGTCTTCCATGTAGCGCGCCTCCTTGCCGGCCAGCAGGCCGGCGCGCGGGCAGCTCACCCACAGCGGTTGCTCGCTGGCCAGGGCGTCGAGCACGGCCTGGGTGTTCTTGAACTTGGCCAGCCGCTGCAGCGTGCGGATGGTCGGGAAGATCATGAAGAACTGGCCCGCCTCGTGCCGCGCCAGCGCATCGGTCGGTCGTACCCACACGGGCTCGAACTGCTCCGCTTCGTCGGCCACCGGCGTCTGGCCCTGGGGCATGCGGGCGGCCAGGAAGGGCACTTCGAAGCGGCGCGGCAGGTCGCGGTCGGCCGTCCAGTAGGCCAGCAGGTAGACGCTGTCGGCCGC
>NZ_JBKDTZ010000371.1:0-11112 GCF_046339755.1 Acidovorax sp.
ACCTTTGACGACGTGGTGTTCTACCAGGCCACGCTGGCGCCGCCCGCGCGGCGCAACATCAAGGACGCGCAGGTCGTGCGCGGCCAGGCGCTGTTTGCCCAGGCCCAGTGCGCCACCTGCCACCGGCCGAGCTATGTGACCAAGGAAGGCCCGTTCCCGCACCTGACGAGCAAGGCCCTGTCGGGCCAGCGCATCTGGCCCTACACCGACATGCTGCTGCACGACATGGGCGAGCGCCTGGCCGACAACCGGCCCGACTTCGCGGCCAACGGCCGGCAGTGGAAGACGCCGCCGCTGTGGGGCACGGGCCTGATCAAGGACGTGAACGGCCACACCCGGCTGCTGCACGATGGCCGCGCGCGCGGCGTGCTCGAAGCCATCCTCTGGCACGGCGGTGAGGCCGAAGCCGCCAAGGACCAGGTACTGAAGATGAACAAGGCCGAGCGCGATGCGCTGGTCAAGTTCGTGGAGTCGCTATGAAACACCATCTCCTTCGCGCAGCAGCGACCGCCCTGGCCCTGGGCGCCATGGTGCTGCCAGCCCAGGCCCAGACCGGCTGGAAGCTCAACGCCGTGCCCTTCTACGACACCACGCACGCGCTGCAAAGCCTGTATGGCCACTGGGGCAAGCCGCGCGCGCAGGAGCTGGCCACGGCCGCGCAGGCGCTGGCACCGGCCGTGCGCGCGCTGTGCGAGGCACCGGCTGGGCAATCGCAAGCCGCTTTGGCCAACGCCCGCAGCGCCTGGCAGCGCAGCATGATGGCCTGGGAGACGCTGGGTGCGGTGGCCGTGGGCCCCGTGATCGCACGGCGCACGCAGCGGCAGATGGATTTCGCGCCCACCCGCCCCGCTTTGATCGAACGCGCCATCAAGACCCAGCCGCAAGGCGCCAAGGCCTTCGAGCGCATCGGCACCCCTGCCAAGGGCCTGCCGGCGCTGGAATGGCTGCTGTGGGCGCAGCCCGTGGCCCCCGGCACACCGGCCTGCGGCTATGCCGTGGAAGCGGCGCTCGATATCGAGCGCGAGGCCGTGGCCCTGGCCAGTGCCTTCGACACCGCCGCCGGCACCGACTGGGCGGCCGAGGAAGAGCAGGAACGCTCCACCGCCGCCATGGGCGAGTTCATCAACCAGTGGGTGGGTGGCATCGAACGCCTGCGCTGGGCGCACATGGAGAAGCCTCTGCGCGCGGCGCAAGGCCGCGCGCCCGAGTACCCGCGCGCCGCCAGCGGCCAGGCCATCGCGGCCTGGAAGGCCGAGTGGAACGCCCTGCGCACCCTGGCCGTGCTGCCCGAAAGCGCGGCCACGCCCGCGCCCGGCGAAGCCCTGGTGCCGCTGGAGACCTACTTGCGCGGCCGCGGCCTGAACCCGCTGGCCGACCGGTTGCTGGCCACCACGCAGCGCGTGGACAAGGCCCTGCAGGCCATCGACCAGTCGGGCGCCACGGGCAAGGCCGGTGGCGAACGGGTGCTGCAGGCCTCCAAGGAGCTGGCCGCGCTCAAGCGCCTGGCCGAAGCGGAGATTGCCCCGGCGCTGCAGGTCAGCATCGGCTTCTCGGATGCCGACGGTGATTGACGTGCGTGCACCGCTGAGCCGCCGCCGAGCCCTGGTGTTGATGGGCAGCCTGGCCGCCGTACCCCTTGCCGCGCACGCTGCGCCCCAGGGCGCTGAAATGCAGCTGCTGGGCGCCTGGCAAGAGGCCGATGGCAGCTACCGCACCGGCGTGCTGGCGGCCCAGGCCGGCGGCCCCTCGCCCCTGCGCACGCGCCATGTGCTGGAAGTGCCCACGCGCGCCCACGGCCTGGCCCAGTTGCCCGATGGCAGCGTGGTGGCCACCGCGCGCCGCCCCGGCGACTGGCTGGTGCGCTGGCACCCGGGCCAGCCCGCCGACAAGGCGCAATGGCACTGGGTGGATGCGACACGCTCCTTCAACGGCCATGTGATCGCCAGCGCAGACGGCCGCACCCTCTACACCACCGAGACCGATGTGGACACCGGCGCCAGCCTGGTGGCACGGCGCGACGCGCGCAGCCTGGAGACCGTTGACGAGTGGGCCACGCACGGCATCGATGCGCACGAACTGATCTGGGCGCCTGCCGCTCATGGCGAAAAGCCGTCGCTCATCGTGGCCAACGGCGGCGTGCCCACGGCGCCCGAGACGGGCCGCACCAAGCGCGACCTGCACACCATGGATTCGAGCATCGTGCGGCTGCACGGTGACAGCGGCGAGCTGCAAGGCCAGTGGCGCCTGCCCGATGCGCGCCTGAGCCTGCGCCACCTGGCCTGGAATGCCGAGCGCACGGTGCTGGGCATTGCCCTGCAGGCCGAGCACGCAGAGGCAGCCGACAAGGCGGCCGCCCCCATCCTCGCGCTTTTCGACGGCCAGGCGCTGCGCCTGTGCCCGGCTGGCCAGTCGATGGCAGGCTATGGCGGCAGCATTGCCAGCACCGCCGAGGGCTGGGCCGTGAGCTGCCCGCGCAGCCAGGGCGTGGCCACCTTCACGCCCGATGGGCAGTGGCGCGGCCTGGTGGGGCTGGAGGAAGTCTGCGCGCTGGCCGTGGGCAGCGGCCGGCTGTGGGCGGCAGGGGTCTCCCATTCACTGGAGGATGCACGCGCGGCCAAGCCGCTCACCCACGCCCATGCCAAAGAGCTCACTGGCGCACGCATAGACAATCACTGGGTGAAATTCGGCTAACCCCGGCTGCGGGCCACATCCCGCAGGCTGCCGTGCAGCGCCAGCTTGCGCACGATGGTGGAGAAGGCACGCGTGGGCACCGACTCGCGCGCCACTGGCGACCACAGCATGCCCGGCGTGCGCACGGGCGTGGGGCTTTCGAGCCGCACCACCACCAGGCCTGAGCCGGGCGCCACCACATTGGCCGCGACGATGGAGGCCAGCTGCGTTTGGCCTACCAGCTCCATCATGGGTGCCAGGGTGTTGATCTCGGCCACCACCTGCGGCTCGGCGCCGCAGGAGCGAAAGCATTCGTCCAGCATCTGGCGCGTGGCAAAGCTCGCGGGCAGCAGCGCCATGGGCATGCGGTGCAGCTCCACCATGCGCACCCGCTTGCGCCGCGCCAGCGGGTGGCCGCGCGCGACCACCAGCACCATCTCCTCGTTGTACAGCGGCTCGAACTGCAGCGGCCCCGGCACGGCCGGCCGGTAGGCGATGCCCAGGTCCAGCGTGCCCTGCTGCAGGCGCGCGGCGATCTGGTCGGCCGGGAGTTCTTCCACCACCACCTTCACGCGCGGGTGGCGCTCGTGGAAGGCCGCGATGCAGCCCGGGATGAAGCCCAGGTTGAAGGTGTGCGTGGAGCCGATGTGCAGCTCACCCGCGGCCTCCGAGCTGTTCTGGCGCAGGGCGCCCAGGCCCAGGTCGATCTCGTGCAGGGCCTTGGTGCAGTAATGCAGGAACTCGTCGCCCGCCTCGGTCAGCGCCACGCGCTTGCCAGCGCGGTCGAACAGCGTGGCGCCGATCTCCTCTTCGAGCTGCTTGATCTGGTGCGACAGCGTGGACTGGGTCACGTGCAGCCGCTCGGCCGCGCGCGTGAAGTTGAGCGAGCCCGCCAGGGCGATGAAGTAGCGCAGGTGCCTCAGTTCCATGGTGGCTTGATGGCAGTGTTTGTTGATCGATGCCATCGATGGTATCCATGAAAAACAATCATTTCCAGGAATCCTGCGCGCCCCCTACAGTCGCCTCCAACAACGACAGGAGACAACGAGGTGCACAAAGTCCTCAGCGGTATCAAGGTGCTGGAACAAGGCACATTCATCACGGGCCCGGCGGCAGGCATGTTCCTGGCCGACCTGGGCGCCGAGGTCATCAAGATCGAGCAGCCCGGCGCGGGCGACCCGTTCCGCGCCTTCCGCGGCGGGCTCTACAGCCCGCACTTCCAGACCTACAACCGCAACAAGCGCAGCATCACGCTCAACCCCAAGCTGCCCGAGGATGCGGCGGTGTTCGACGAACTGGTCAAGGATGCGGACGTCTACATCCAGAACTTTCGCCCCGGCGCGGCCGACCGGCTGGGCGCAGGCGAGGCGCGGCTGCGCGGCCTGAACCCGCGCCTGGTGTACTGCGCGATCAGCGGCTTCGGCCAGTCCGGCCCGGCCGCCGGGCGCCCCGCCTACGACACCGTGGCCCAGGCCGCGAGCGCCTTCCTCAAGCTGCTGGTGAACCCCGCCAACCCGCGCGTGGTGGGCCCGGCGCTGGCCGATGCGATGACCGGCTTCTACGCCGCCTACGGCGTGCTCGGCGCCATCGTGGAGCGCGGCCGCACGGGCGTGGGCCGCAAGGTCGAGGTGTCCATGCTCGAAGCCATGTGCCATTTCAACCTCGATGCGTTCACGCACTACTTCTCGGAGGACGAGGTCATGGGGCCCTACAGCCGGCCCAGCGTCTCGCAGTCCTACGTGCTCGAATGCGCCGACGGGCTGTGGATCGCGCTGCACATGTCCTCGCCCGAAAAGTTCTGGCAGGGCCTGGCCAATGCCATCGAGCGCCCGCGCCTGTTCGACGACCCGCGCTTTGCGACGCGCGAAGCGCGCATCGTGCACCAGGAAGACCTGATCGAGCTGCTCGGCGGCCTGTTCCGCGAGCAGCCGCGCGCCACCTGGTGCGAGCGCCTCGAAGCCGAGGACGTGCCCCACGCCCCCATGTACGACACCCGCGAGGCCATGGAAGACCCGCAGGCCCGCCACCTGCAGCTGGAGGTGAGCACGGACCATCCCGAGGGCGGCATCTGGCGCACCATCCGCTCGCCGGTGAGCTTCGACGGCGAACGCGCACTGGAAGTCACGGCCCCGCCCACGCTGGGGGCGGACAACGAAGCCATCCTCGGGCCCATACGCCAGCGGCTGGGGCAACCCGCCTGACCAGCACTTCAAAAAGAAAACCATCCGGAGACAAGAACAATGACCCCATCGAACGAGAACGAACTGACCCAGGCCGTGCTGCAGCGCCTGGAGGGCGCCAGCGACCCACGCTTTGCAGAGATCATGCGCTCGCTGGTCACACACCTGCACGCCTTCATCCGCGAGGTGGACCTGAAGCCCGAGGAATGGATGCAGGGCATCGAGTTCCTCACCGCCGTGGGCAAGGCCTGCACGGGCCAGCGGCAGGAGTTCATCCTGCTGTCGGACACACTGGGTGCATCCATGATGGTGGTGATGCTCGACCAGCTGCGCGCAACCGCCCATGCCCAGGGCAGCCAGCGCATGACCGAAGCCACCGAGGCCACGGTCCAGGGTCCCTACTACTGGGAGGGCGCGCCCGAGCTGCCGCTGGGCGCCAACCTGTCGGAAGGCGTGAAGGGCGAGCCCACCTTCTACAGCGGCCGCGTGACCGACACGCATGGCCAGCCGCTGGCCGGCGCGTTGCTCGACATCTGGTCGGGCGATGGTGAGGGCGTGTACGACATGCAGGTCGAGGGCTCGGGCATGGCGGCGCGCGCCCGCGTGCGCACCGACGACCAGGGCCGCTACTGGTTCTGGTCCATCCGCCCGAGCTTCTACCCCGTGCCGGTGGACGGCCCCGTAGGCCGCATGCTCGACGGCATGGGCCGCCACCCCAACCGGCCCGGCCACATCCATATGATGGTCTCGGCCCCGGGGCATGCGCGCGTGACGACCCACCTCTTCGTGGCGAACAGCCCCTACATCGAGTCGGACGCGGTGTTCGGCGTACGGCCCAGCCTGATCGTGGACTTCGAGCAGCACGCCGCGGGCCAGGCGCCCGACGGCACGGCCCAGGCTGCGTCCTGGTGGTCGGCGCACTACGACTTCCGCCTCGAACCGCAACACGCCTGAAAGCCGCTCCATGAAAATCGGAAAATCCACCGTCCCGCGCACCGCCATCTGCACCTCCGACGAGCACACCATCGTCGTGCGCGGCCAGGACCTGTGCCAGGACCTGATCGGCCATGTGTCGTTTGCCGACTATTTCTTTTTGCTGCTCACAGGGCGCAAGCCCGACGCGGCCTGCAGCGCGGTGCTCAACGCCACGCTGGTGGCGATTGCCGAGCACGGCCTGGTGCCCAGCGTGCAGGCCAGCCGCATGACCTTTGCGGCGGCGCCCGACGCATTGCAGGGCGCGGTGGCGGCCGGCATCCTGGGCTGCGGCTCGGTGATCCTGGGTGCGTCCGAGACAGCAGGCCGCATGTTCGCCGACGTGGCGGCACGGGTCGATGCCGGTGCCACGCTCGACGATGCCGCCACGGCGGTCATCACCGAACTCAAGGCAGCGCGCCGCGCCATCCCCGGCTACGGCCACCCGCTGCACAAGGAGGTGGACCCGCGCGTGGGCCGGCTCATCGCCGTGGCCACCGAGGCCGGCGCCGACCTGCGCTACGTGCAGATCGCCCAGGCGCTGGAGAAGGTGATCCCGGGCATCGTGGGCAAGGAGCTGCGCCTGAACGTCTCGGCCGCCATCCCGGCGGTGCTGATGGGCGTGGGCTTTCCCGTGGCGTCACTGCGCGGCGTGCCCATCCTGGCGCGCACAGCGGGGCTGATCGCCCACCTGGCCGAAGAGGCCGAGACACCGAGCGGCTTCGCCCTCTCCTACCAGGCCACACGCGAACTGCAGTACGACGGCCAGGTGCCCGAAGGCTTCGGGGGTGCGGCATGACGAAGCGCCGCCAGATCCTCGCCGCTACCGTCCTGGCCCTGCTGGCGGGCAGTGCCGCAGCCCAAAGCGCTGGCCGCCCCATCAAGATGGTGGTGCCCTTTGCTGCCGGCACCTCGACCGACATCGTGGGCCGGGTACTGGCCGAAGCCCTGGGCCGCCAGCTCGGGCAGACGGTGGTGGTGGAGAACAAGCTCGGCGCGGGCGGCACCATCGGCAGCGAGATGGTGGCGCGCGCGGGCGCCGACGCGAACACCCTGCTCATGGGCACCGTGGGCACGCACGCCATCAACCCCACGCTGTACAAAAAGCTGCCCTACCAGCCGGTGCGCGACTTCGTGCCCCTGGGCTTTGCGGGCGCCACGCCCACCCTGCTGGTGGTGCCGGCCAGCGCGCCCTGGAAAAGTGTGGCCGACCTGCGCCAGGCCAGCGGCAAGGCGGTGAGCTTCGCTTCGGCGGGCAACGGCACCTCGGGCCATCTGGCGGGCGAGACGCTGAACATCCGCCTGGCCAAGGACTTCGTGCACGTGCCCTACCGCGACGGGGCGCAGGCGCTCACCGAGCTGATGGGCGGCAACGTGCAGTTCATGTTCTACCACCCGGCCGCCGTGCTGCCGCACATCCGCGCGGGCAAGCTGCGCGCGCTGGGCGCATCGAGCGCCAAGCGCAGCGCTGCGGCCCCGGATGTGCCGACACTGGCAGAGCAGGGCGTGGCGGACTTCGACCTGGTGGCCTGGTTCATGCTGTATGCGCCCGCCTCCATGCCGGCCGCGCAGCGCGACCAACTGCGCGATGCGACGCAGGCCGTGCTGGCCCAGGCCGAGGTGCGCGACAAGCTCGCGGCACAGGGCATTGAATCCGCAGCCATGAACGCGGCGGAAATGGCCACCTTCGGCACGGCCGAAATCGCCAAATGGGGCGAGGCCGTGAAACGCTCCGGCGCCCAGGTGGATTAAGCCCCGCAGCAAGCCATGAACACTGACCCCACAGCGCGCCCGGAGCGGCGGCGGCTCTGGCGCAGCCATGCCCGGTCCGAAAGGAGTGACGCCATCGATTGACCTAGGGACGGAGCTTTCCACACGACGCGGTGCGCGCCATGGCGGCGAGGCACCGCAGATATTCCACGCAAGCAACCACACAAGCGGGCACGAATGACCCGCAACAGGAGACAAGCAATGCGCAGAACGATGATGATCAAGACGCTGCTGGGCCTGGCCAGCGGCATGCTGCTGGCCACCAGTGCCGGCAACGCCCTGGCCCAGGGGGCAGAGTGGCCGAACAAGCCCATCAACATACAGGGGGGCTTTGCGCCCGGAACGCCGCCGGACATCTTTGCCCGCATGTACGGCGACTACGTGGGCAAGAAGCTGGGCGTGCCGGTGGTGATCGACAACCGGCCCGGCTCTGCAGGCAACCTGGCCTCGGACACGGTGGCCAAGGCGCCGGCCGATGGCTACACCTTCGTGTACAACCTGTCCACGGCCTTCACCATCAACCCCTACATCTACAGCAAGCTGCCCTTCGACCCCGACAAGGACCTGGTGCCCGTGGCCACCACCATGCGCCAGGGCCTGGTGCTGATAGCCACCAACAAGTTCCCGGCCAAGACCGTCAAGGACATGGTGGCGGCGGCCAAGGCCAAGCCGGGTACCTACTCGCATGCGTCCTACGGCGCGGGCAGCCCTTCGCAGCTGATCGTGGAATCGCTCAAGGACGAAGTGGGCATCGACATGCTGCACGTTCCCTACCGCGCCAGCCCGATTGCCGACCTGGTGGGCGGCCAGGTGGACACGCTGATGGAGCCCATCGCCACCGGCTACCAGCTCATCAGCAGCGGCAAGGTGCAGGCGCTCGCCTATTCGGGCCCCACGCGCCACCCGGCGCTGCCCGATGTGCCCACGCTGTCCGAGGTGATGCCCGGCTTCTCCATGATGTCCTGGCACGGCATCTGGGCACCCGCGGCCACGCCCCAGCCCATCCTGACCCGTTTCAACGCACTGATGGTGGAGGCCAGCAAGGACCCCGACCTGTCGCGCCGTATCAAGGAGCTGCACAGCGAGCCCCTGGGCGTGACGCGCACCGAGATGGCCGCCATGGTGCGCCGCGACGCGGAGATCTACAGCCGCGTGGTCAAGGCGCGCAACATCAAGGTCGATTGATCGCTCACTGCTGGGCTGGCACAGCTGCAGCGGCGGGCGGTGCCTCCTGGGCCTTGGGCTTGGGCACCTTGTCGCAGCCGGCCAGGGCCACGAGCGCCAGCACACAGGCGGCGGCCACGGCCGCGCGGGACAGGGGAGACGGATGGAACAGCATGGGCGGGGACCTCCCTGGCCGTCGGGACGGAGGGCATGCGCCGGACGGCACGGCGCAGCCCTTTAGGGCCTCCATTCTTGCGCCCAAGGCCGGCGCTGTCTGTAAGAAAGGGCGCCAAGAAGGCGCTCCCGTCAATCGACGATGGTGAGCTTGGCCACCGACAGCGCCAGCCACTTGGTGCCGTGGCGCGGGAAGCTGATCTGCGCGCGCGCATCGTCGCCCGTGCCTTCGAGTGCCAGCACCTTGCCCTCGCCGAACTTGGTGTGGAACACCGCGAGCCCCACCCGCAGCCCATGCGATGGCGCCGCCTTCTGCACCGGCACCGGCGGGCTGGCGAAGTGCTCGCTGCGCACGGCGCCATAGCCGCTGCGGTCGCGCTGGGCAAACGGGTTGCTGCCGCCCGCGTTGGGCGCATAGCTGCCAAAGCCCTGCTGCTTGGGCGTTATCCACTTGAGCGCGGCCTCGGGCAGCTCGTCGAAGAAGCGGCTCTTGACGTTGTAGCGCGTCTGGCCGTGCAGCAGGCGGGTCTGCGAATGGCTCAGGTACAGGCGCTTGCGCGCGCGGGTGATGGCCACGTACATCAGGCGGCGCTCTTCCTCCAGGCCCTCGCGCTCGTTGGCCGAGTTCTCGTGCGGGAACAGGCCCTCCTCCATGCCGCCGATGAAGACGCCATCGAACTCCAGGCCCTTGCTGGCGTGCACCGTCATCAGTTGCACGGCGTCCTGCCCGGCCTGGGCCTGGTTGTCGCCGGCCTCCAGCGCCGCGTGGGTCAAAAAGGCGGCCAGCGGCGAGAGCGTCTCGCCCGTGTCGGCATCGACGAGGCCGGCCACGGCGGGCAGGGCTTCGTCGGTCACCGGCGCATTCGGGTCCAGGCCCTGGCTGGCGGGGCTTTGCGTGAGGCGGTCGTTGCGCAGCTCGTCCACGGGCAGGGCCACGGCGTCGCGGCCAAAGCCCTCCTGCGTGACGAAGCTCTCGGCCGCATTGACCAGTTCCTCCAGGTTCTCGATGCGGTCGGCGCCCTCCTTCTCGGTGCGGAAATGCTCCACCAGGCCCGAGGTCTGCAGCATGGCCTCGATGATCTTGCGCAGGTTCATGCCCTCGGTCTGCTCGCGCAGCACGTCGACCATGGCGACGAAGGCAGAGAGGTTGGCCCCCGCCTTGCCGGGCACGGCGCTCACGCCGTCGTGCAGCGAGCAGCCCGCGGAGCGCGCGGCGTCCTGCAGCACCTCGATGCTGCGCGCGCCGATGCCGCGCGGCGGGAAGTTGACCACGCGCAGGAAGCTGGTGTCGTCGTGCGGGTTCTCCAGCAGGCGCAGGTAGGCCAGCGCGTGCTTGATTTCCGCGCGCTCGAATAAGCGCAGCCCGCCGTACACGCGGTAGGGCACGCTGGCGTTGAACAGGGCCGATTCGATCACCCGGCTCTGCGCATTGCTGCGGTAGAGCACGGCGATCTCCTTGCGCTCGAAGCCATCGCTCCTGACCAGTTGCTTGATCTCGTCCACCATCCACTGGGCCTCGGCCAGGTCGGTGGTGGCCTCGTACACACGCACCGGCTCGCCCGGGCCCTGCGTGGTGCGCAGGTTCTTGCCCAGGCGGCGGCTGTTGTGGCTGATGAGGGCGTTGGCCGAGTCAAGGATGTTGCTGTAGCTGCGGTAGTTCTGCTCCAGCTTGATCTGCTGGCGCACGTCGAATTCGCGCACGAAGTCGGCCATGTTGCCCACGCGCGCGCCGCGGAAGGCGTAGATGCACTGGTCGTCGTCGCCCACGGCGATCACGCTGCCGCGCGCCTCGAATCGCCCGCCCACGTCGGTGCCCGCCCGCAGCTTGAGCCAGGCATACTGCAGCTTGTTGGTGTCCTGGAACTCGTCCACCAGGATGTGAGCGAAGCGGAGCTGGAAGTGCTCACGGATGGAGTCGTGGTCGCGCAGCAGCTCGTAGCTGCGCAGCATCAGCTCGCCGAAGTCGACCACGCCCTCGCGCTGGCACTGCTCTTCATACAGCTGGTAGATCTCGACCTTCTTGCGGCCATCGCTGTCATGGGCCTGCACGTCGCCCGGGCGCATGCCCTCTTCCTTGCATCCGGCGATGAAGTACACCAGTTGCTTGGGCGGAAAACGTTCCTCGTCCACGTTGTGCTGCTTGCACAGGCGCTTGACGGCCGAGAGCTGGTCCTGTGTGTCC
>NZ_JBKDTZ010000372.1:0-8455 GCF_046339755.1 Acidovorax sp.
GGCGCACGCCGAAGGCGCGGCGCAGCCGGTCCAGGTCCGACAGGTCGCCGATGAAGCGGCGCTGGGGCAGGGGCGCCAGGCGCAGCAGCGTGGGCGAGACGATGATCTGGTCGGCCCGTGCCAGCGCCACATGCTCGGCGATGTTCAGTACCGTGAGCTGGTGGTTGCCCGGGTACGCCTCCTGCAGGATGCGGCGCGCATTGGCAATCGCGCGCAGCGAGATCGGCGAGGTGGTGCTCACGTAGAGCCGAAAGCTGTGCTGGTGCGAAACCTCCGCTGGCTGGTCATGGTGCGCTGGCGCGGCTGCGGTGTGTGCCATGGCCATCAGCCCAGGGGTTTCACGTCCAGGCCCACGAGCACGCGTTCCTCGTTCGACAGGTCGCCGATGATCTTGCGGATGGGCTCGGGGAACTTGCGCACCAGGGTGGGCACGGCCAGGATCTGGTCACCGGCCGCCAGCTGCGGGTTGACCAGCAGATCCACCACCTCGATGCTGTAGCGCCCGGCCAGGTGGGTCTCGCACAGGCGCTTGAGATTGTGGAGTGCGGCGGCGGAGCGGGGTGTGGAGCCGGCCACGTAGAGCCGCAGCTGCCATTCGGGTCTGGAGGATGCCGCAGCGGAGCTGCCTGGGGCGGCAGGCGCCGGGCTTTTGCGGGAGGTGCTGGTGGGGGCCATTGCATCAGCCCTTGCGCGAAGCGGTGTTTTTCGAACGCGTGCCGGTGCCGGCGCCCCGCCGGGCCGCGATGCTGCGGGTCCGGTCCTGCACGCCCTGGGCCTCCAGCCGCTCGCGTTCGATCTCGAACTGCACCTCGCCAGCGCGCTCCTGGGCATCCACGTTGAGCGCCTCGATCTGCGCGTCCAGCGCCTTGCGCCGGTTGGCCAGGTCTCGTAGCCGGCGTGCATGGTCGCGCCCGCGCAGGTCGTTGGCGGCCAGCACCTGCGCCTCATGGGCAATGCGCGCCGTGCCGGTGAGCACCTGGTCGCCAAAGAGGTAGACGTCCACCAGGTCCACGCCATGGTCCGAAAAGACGAACTCGCGCACCTGGGTGGAGTGCGGCATGCCGCGCGACTTGAGCACCTGCAGCGTGCGCGTGCGCTCGCCGTTGACGGCCACGTTGGCCAGCAGCAGCCAGCTGTCCATGAGCGAGGACACCCCCACCTCCGAGGTGGCTACCGGCGTGTTGGCCACGTCTGCAGTGAGGCTGGTGAAAAGGGCCGTGATGCCCTGGGTCTTGAGGAAGTCAAGGAGCCGCATCAGCGTGATCTTGAGGCCGGTATCGTCGCCTTGCGAGGTCAGGTTGCTGATGGGGTCCACCGCGACCACGGTGGGGCCGAAGGCGCGCACCAGTTCGTACATGTGCACCAGGTGCTGCTCCAGCCCCTGAAGGGTCGGGCGGGTGGACTCGATCCTGAGCAGGCCCCTGCCCACCCAGCGGCGCAGGTTCAGGCCGATGGACTCCATGTTGCGCAGCAGTTGGCTCTCGGACTCCTCATAGGCGAAGAGCACGGCCTTTTCGCCACGCGCGCAGGCGGCGTCCACGAAGCTGGCGGCGATGCTGCTTTTGCCAGTGCCCGGCGCACCCGACACCAGCAGGCTGCTGCCCCGGAAGATGCCCCGGCCCCCCAGCATGTCGTCGAGCCCGGCGATGCCGATGGAAACGCGCTCGCGCGACGCCTGGTGGTTCAGCGACAGCGAGGTGATGGGCAGCACCGACAAGCCGGTGCGCCCGATCAGGAAGGGGTACTCGTTGGTGCCATGCTCCGAGCCGCGGTACTTCACCACGCGCAGGCGCCGGGTGGAAACCTGCTCGGCGATGCGGTGGTCCAGCAGGATCACGCAGTCGGCCACATATTCTTCCAGGCCATAGCGGGTGAGGGCGCTCTCGCCGCGCTCGGCGGTGATGATGGCCGTCACGCCCCTGTCCTTGAGCCAGCGGAACAGGCGCCGCAGCTCGCTGCGCAGGATGGCGTGGTTGGGAACGCCCGCGAACAGCGCTTCGATGGTGTCGAGCACCACGCGCTTGGCCTTGATGGAATCGATGGCATAGCCCAGGCGGATGAACAGGCCTTCGAGGTCGTACTCGCCGGTTTCTTCGATCTCGCTGCGTTCCACGCGCACGAAGTCCAGCGCCAGCTTCTTTTGCCGCTGCAGCGCGTCCAGGTCGAAGCCCAGCGAGCGCATGTTCACGGCCAGTTCGTCGGCCGATTCCTCGAACATCATGAAGACGCCGGGTTCGCCGTAGACGGTGGCTCCCCGTACCAGGAACTCAGCCGCCAGCATGGTCTTGCCGCAACCCGCAGCGCCGCAGACCAGGGTGGGGCGCCCGGTGGGAAGCCCGCCCTCGGTGATCTCGTCAAGGCCGGAAATGCCGGTGGGCGTCTTGGCAATGCCGAAGATCGGCGGGGGGCTTCGTTTCTTGCGGCGGGTGGTGGTAGCCATCTTGGCGGGATCAAGAAATCGATGGAACGAAAGGAAACCAGGTTGCCAATGTGGAAACCTGCACTTCAGGTGCATGCAGCGCGAGCCGCCCGCCTGTGGCGTTGCCACCGATGCACGGGATCGTAAGAAATTGCAGTGCGCGCCGCTGTAGGACGCAGCCGGATAGAGCGGCGCGACAGCGCTGGCGATGCGGGCCGAAGGGGGCTGGTACCCACAGTGCGAGAAGAGTGCCAACTGCACATCGATGTAGGACATCAGCCCATGTGCATGCAGGACGCGGGCCCTTGCGCGCATGCACGGCAAGCCGCAGAATTTGCCGCATGGTTGGCTGCCATCGTCGGCATCCATGCCTATCAAGCCGCCCGCGGCAAGGAGATCGCCATCGCCCACGCACCCGGCCACGACCAGCTGCAGAAAGTGCGGTGCTACACCCTCTTTTTTCCCGGAGGCCGGGTCTACGCGGGCGATACCGAAGGGCACCTCGTCGCTCTGGCGCTCGTCACCCACCGCAATGGGCGCTACGGCTACACGCTGGAGGGCAACGGCTTCACTGCTGGCGGCCTGGACAGCGCCCATGCCCTGCTGGAGTCCATTGCCGGCCGGCTCACGGCGGAATACGTCGAAACGCAATTCCAGCACAGCCCCGACCTGGCGCGTGCCGATGTCTTCGATCTCACGGCCGGACCGCACCTGAACATACGCCTGCAGTCCGCCTGAGCCCCGTGCCACGGGGCCGAGGCGGGCAATTTGCCGGGAGGCGGAGCGGCTGCTGTCCTACAAGAGCGATCGTAGCCTGGTGTTACTTTCCAGACCACCCTCTGAAAGGACAAGCGCCATGAGCGACGACAAGGACAAGACCGTTCAGGACCGCCATTTCATCAACCTCAGCGAGCAGTACGAAGTGCGCGACTGGAGCAACAGCCTGGGCGTGACCGAGGCGCAGCTGCGCGAGGCCGTGGCGGCCGTCGGCTCCTCGGCCGACAAGGTGCGCGAGTATCTGAGCCACGCCCGCTGACAAGGGTAGCCCGATGGCCCGTGCGAAAGAAGACGAAGGCAAGGCACCCACCTCCACGCGCACGATGTGGAAGGGGGCGATCAGCTTTGGCCTGGTGCACATTCCCGTGGGCCTGTACTCGGCCACGGTGAGCTCGGGGGTCGACTTCGACTGGCTGGACAAGCGCTCCATGGAGCCCGTGGGCTACAAGCGCGTGAACAAGGTCACGGGCAAGGAAATCGCCGCGGCCGATATCGTCAAGGGCATCGAGTACGAGGACGGGCACTACGTGGTGCTCACGCCCGAGGAAATCGCCGCGGCCTACCCCAAGATCACCCAGACCATCGAGATCGAGACCTTTCTCGATGCCGACGAGATCCCCTTCGTGTACCTGGAGCGGCCCTACTACACAGCCCCGCTCAAGCGTGGTGAGAAGGTCTATGCGCTTCTGCGCGAGGCCCTGCGCCAGAGCAACAAGGTGGGCGTGGCCAAGGTGGTGATCCAGACCAGGCAGCACCTGGCGGTGCTGATCCCGTGCGGGCCCGCGCTGATCCTGAACCTGCTGCGCTGGGGCGGCGAGATCCGCTCGTTCGAGCAGCTCAACCTGCCGCCGCTCGACGCCAAGGCTGCGGGCATCAAGCCGGCCGAGATGGACATGGCGCTGCAGCTCATCGAGGACATGACCCAGGCCTGGGATGCCGATGCGTTCCGCAACTCGTTCGCGCTGGAGATCCACAAGCTCGTCGAGAGCAAGGTGGCCGCGGGCGAGACCGCCACGGTCGTCAAGGTGGACAGCGCCAGGGAAGGCGCCCCGGCAGGTGCCGACGTGCTGGACCTGACCGCATTGCTCAAGCGCAGCCTGGAAGGCAAGGGCGCAGGGGCGGCACCCAGAGGCAAGGCGGCGGCCTCGGTGACCCCGCTGCCGGCCGCACGCAAGGTGACCGCCAAGGCCGCGGCGAAGAAGATCCCGGCCAAAAAGACCGCCACTCGGAAGGCGCCTGGACGCCGCGCGGCCTGAACCATGGCCAAAGACCCGCACATGACCGACTCGCTCGCGCTCTACAAAAAGAAGCGCAACTTCGCCGTCACGCCCGAGCCAGCCGATGGTGGCGAAGTGGGCGCGGAGGCGCTGCAGTACGTGATCCAGAAACACTGGGCCAGCCGCCTGCACTACGACCTGCGCCTGGAACTCGACGGCACCATGAAGAGCTGGGCCGTGCCCAAGGGCCCGAGCCTGGATCCGGCCGACAAGCGCATGGCCGTGCAGGTGGAAGACCACCCGATCTCGTACAACAGCTTCGAGGGCCAGATACCGCCCAAGCAGTATGGCGCTGGCAAGGTCATCGTCTGGGACCGCGGCTGGTGGGTGCCGGTAGGTGACGCGGCCGAGGGTTACCGCAAGGGCAAGCTCAAGTTCGAACTGCACGGCCACAAGCTGCAAGGCCACTGGACGTTGGTGCGCATGCACGGCAAGGGCGGCGAGAAGCAAACGCCCTGGCTGCTGATCAAGGAGCATGACGATTTCGAGCGGCCCGCAGCCGAGTTCAGCATCGTCGAGGAAATGCCCGACAGCGTGACCGCGCTCGCGCCCCTGGCGCCGCCCGGGCCTGCCGGCATCGCCCGCGCCGACGCTCCGCCCGCCAAGCTGGCCAAGGTGCCGCTGCCCGACACCCTGGCGCCCCAACTGGCGACACTGGTGGACAAACCGCCGGCCGACACCAGCGACTGGCTGTGGGAGCTCAAGTTCGACGGCTACCGCCTGCTGGCCCGTGTGCACAACCGCTCCGTGCGCTTGTTCACGCGCAACGGCAACGACTGGACGCACCGCATGCCCCAGCTGGCCCGGGCCATTGCCGAGCTGCCGCTGCAATCGGGCTGGGTCGATGGCGAGGTGGTGGCGGTGGACGCCCATGGCACCCCCGACTTCCAGGCACTGCAGAACGCCTTCGATACCAACGTGGCCAAGGACCTGGTGTACTACGTGTTCGACCTGCCCTATGCCGACGGGCACGACCTGCGCAGCATGCCGGTGGTGGAGCGGCGCGAGCGCCTGCGCGCCCTGGTGGACCAGGTGAAGACCGGGCGCGTGCGCTTCAGCGAAGGCTTCGAGGCCAAGCCCTCCGATCTCGTGTCCTCGGCCTGCCACCTGGGCTTCGAGGGCGTGATCGGCAAGCGCAAGTCCGCGCCCTATGCCTCGCGGCGCAATGCCGACTGGATCAAGCTCAAGTGCAGCCACCGCCAGGAGTTCGTGATCGCCGGCTTCACCGACCCGCAGGGCTCGCGCACCGGCATCGGCTCGCTGCTGCTGGGCGTGCATGGCGACGACGGCGCGCTGCGCTATGCCGGCAACGTGGGCACGGGCTTCAGCGAGCGCACCCTGCAGGAGCTGGCCACGCGGCTCACCGCGCTGTACACCACCAAGAGCCCGTTCCCCGAGGGCGCTGCCACCGGAAAGAAGGCGCACTGGGTCAAGCCGCGCCTGCTGGCCGAGGTGTCGTTCGCCGAGTGGACCAAGGAAGGGCGCATCCGCCATTCGGTGTTCCACGGCCTCAGGGCAGATAAGCCGCCCCGGGCCATCGTCCAGGAGAAGCCCGAGGTCATGGCTGCCATCGAAAAAAAGCAGGCGAAGAAGACCGCGGCGCCCAAGGCCGGCACGAAGGCCAAGGCCGCTGTGGGCTTGCCCGGTGCGCTGCGCATCTCGCACCCGGACCGCGTGATCGACCCCGCGTCCGGCATCACCAAGATCGAACTGGTGCGCTACTACGCGACCGTGGCGCCGCTGATGCTGGAGCACCTCAAGGGTCGGCCCGTCTCGCTGGTGCGCGCGCCCGATGGCGTGGGTGGGGAGCTGTTCTTTCAGAAGCACATCGACAGGGGCACCATGGACGGCGTGGCGCTGCTGGACCCGGCTCTCGATGAAGGCCATGCGCCGCTGCTCGAAGTGGCCAAGCCCGAAGGCCTGCTGTCGGCCGCGCAGATGAACGTGCTGGAGTTCCACACCTGGAATGCGCGCAAGGACCGCATCGAGCGGCCCGACCGCATCACCTTCGACCTGGACCCGGGCGAGGGCGTGCCCTGGGGGGACGTGCAGGAGGCCGCGCAACTGGTGCAGGTGCTTCTCAAGGAGCTGCACCTGCCGGCCTTTCTCAAGACCAGCGGTGGCAAGGGCCTGCATGTGGTGGTGCCCATCAAGCGCCTGCAGGGCTGGGCCGCGGTCAAGGGCTTCTCGCAGGCCGTGGTGCAGCACCTGGCCGAGACCATTCCGGCACGCTTCGTGGCCAAGAGCGGCCCGCGCAACCGCGTCGGCAAGATCTTCGTGGACTACCTGCGCAACGGGCGCGGCGCCACCACCGTGAGCGCCTGGTCCGCGCGCTCGCGCGAGGGCATGGGCATCTCGGTGCCCGTGGCCTGGAAGGAACTGGACGTGCTCACCAGCGGGGCGCACTGGACCGTTCGCACCGTGGGCGAGCGCCTGCGCCAGGGCAATGCCCCCTGGGACGGCTATGCAGCGGCCGCGGTATCCCTGTCGGGCGCGATGCGCCTGCTGGGCTACAGCGCCAAGGACTGAACCGAATTCACCCCATTTCAGCTTTCTCATCAACCATAGAAAAAACCAAAATGATCAAGATCGGCATCGTGGATGACCACAAAATCGTTCGTGCAGGCCTGCGCCAGTTCCTGGCCGACCATGTGGACCTGCGGGTGGAAGGAGAAGCCGGCAACGGGCGCGAAGCCATCGACCTGATCCGTGAGCACGACATCGACGTGCTCGTGATGGACCTGGCCATGCCCGGGCAGAGCGGGCTCGACGCCATGTCCATGCTGCGCGCCAAGGCGCCGGACATGGGCATCCTCATCCTCAGCGGCTACCCCGAGGAGCACTACGCCATCAACCTGATCCGCCAGGGCGCGAGCGGCTACCTCAACAAGGAGTGCAAGCCCTCCGAGATCGTCGAGGCGATCCGCGTCATCGCGCTGGGCAAGCGCTACCTCACGCCCACCGTGGCCGAGCTGCTGGCCCAGCAGCTCAACCGCCCCGGCGAGCGGCCAGCGCACGAGCACCTTTCGGAACGCGAGTTCCAGGTGTTCCTCAAGCTTGCCCAGGGCGCCAACGTCGGCGAGATCGCCGAAGACCTGTCGCTGAGCGTCAAGACCGTGAGCACCTACCGCACGCGCCTGATGGAAAAGCTGCACCTCGATTCCAACAGCGACCTGACCTATTACGCACTGAAGAACAATCTGATCCAGTGAGCGCGGTCGGCGGGGCAGGAGCTTCACTGCCTCCGCCGCCGCGCCCCTGCGTGGACCGCGGGCGCCTTCACTGTGGGGCGCTGCGGCCGGGAATCTTGCTGTCCACGGCCCGCGAGGCGTTTCGGTCGCGTTCGAGTTGCTCGTCCACGAGCTCCTGCTCCACATGGTCCGGGGTGTCGTCCTGTTCCTCATGTTCGGGCTCCGGGCGTGTGGTGGCGGCTTGGCGTCTGAAATGATCGGCAGCCGGGAACGGCCACGAGGAAGGGGACGGGGTGGTATGGGTGTTCATGGCTTGCTCCTGCTTGGCGGGCGATATCCGCCGGACGCATCCATTCTTTCAGCGCGCCACGGTACGCGGGGTAAGACAATGGCGGTGATGCCGGCCAGGGTGGAGGCCAGGAGGCCGCCCTGTCCAGCGCTCACCAGTTCCCGCGTTGACGATGAAAGAGGGGATGAGCGTCCTCCCCTGATGACCGGTGCTCTGCCACTTCTCCTACAGGTCAGCGCCTGTTGGCCAGGGAACATGATGCTCTCTCGAAACCGCTTGGAGGTCACCATGTTCCAGCAACGCCGCCCTGCGGCCAGCGCCGTATCTTTCATCGGTGCAGGTTTGGCCATGGTCGCCCATGGCGCTTCTGCCGCCGTGGGTCTGGTGGAGGGGGAAGAAATTCCTGCCAAGGTACCCGCCACCACCGCGGATGTTCCGCAAAGCGAACTCGGGCAATGCCTAGGTAACCGCTTCGAGGCCTGGCTGTACCGGGGATGCTGAC
>NZ_JBKDTZ010000373.1:0-59617 GCF_046339755.1 Acidovorax sp.
CCAGCGCCGTGGCCACGCCCTTGCCGCCCTCGAAGCGGAAGAACACCGGCCACAGGTGCCCCAGGAAGGCCGCCAGCCCCACCAGGGCCATGGTGCCCTCCTCCAGGCCATAGGGCTTGCCGAACCAGGCCACCAGCGCCACGGGCAGCCAGCCCTTCACGGCATCGAGCAGCAGCGTGACGATGGCCGCCACCTTGCTGCCCGAGCGCAGCACATTGGTGGCCCCCGGGTTCTTGCTGCCGTAGGTGCGCGGGTCGCGCATGCCCATGGCGCGCGTCACGATCACGGCAAACGACAGTGAGCCGAGCAGATACGCAGCCACGGTGGCAATCAGGGGGTACAACACGGCGTTCAAAACAGTTCCTTTGGATGGGTCGGGTACTTGCAGGTACCCAGGCCCGCTATTCTGCCAGCGCGCAGTGCACCGTCTGGGCACCCAGCAGCTGCACACACACCTGCGGGTCGATCTGCACCAGAAAGCCGCGCCGCCCACCGTTGATGGCGATGCGCGGCAACTCGAGGATGCTGCCCTCGATGTACACCGGCATCTCGCGCCGCGTGCCGAAGGGCGAGGTGCCGCCCACCAGGTAGCCGCTGTGGCGGTTGGCGACCTCGGGCGCGCAGGGCTCCACCGACTTGGCACCGATCTGGCGCGCCAGGTTCTTGGTGGAGACCTTGCGGTTGCCGTGCATCAGCACGATCAGGGGCTTGGCATTCTGGTCCTGCATCACCAGGGTCTTGACCACCGTGAAGGGGTCCAGCCCCAGCACCTCGGCGCTGTGCAGGGCGCCGCCATGCTCCAGGTACTCATACGGGTGCTCGGTGAAGGCCACCTTGCGCGCCTTGAGAAGCTGGGTGGCAGGGGTTTCGGAGACGTGTTCTTTCTTGGCCATGGCGCAGCGATGGTACCCATTCACAGGCTCGCATGCTTGCGCCGCCCCACCTTGCGCTTGCCGTACTGTTCGATGGCGGCCACCATCACCCCGGTGAATTCCTGCACCAGCGGCGGTTGCAGGCGCCCATCGAGCGCCAGCACCTGCAGGCGGCGCTGCTGCAGCTGCACGTCCTCAAACGGGCGGGCTGCAAGCACACCCTCTTCGACCCAGCGCGCGGCCGTGAGGTAGCTGGCCAGCGCCACATCACGCGGGCCCAGCAGCGGGAGCAGGGCCGAGGAAAAATTGCTCACCACCGCAGGCGTGTAGCGCAGGCCCTGCAGCGTGCACGACAGGTCGAACAACTGGCGCCCGGTGATGCCGGCCGTGCCCAGCAGCAACGGGTAGCGCACCACGTCGGCCACGCTCACCATGCGCTGCTGTGCCAGCGGATGGCCGGCCACGGTGATCGCGAACACCGGGGCGATGGCCGAGTGCAGCACCGCAAGGCCCTTCTCGGGCGCCACGCTGTACTTGAGGGCCAGGTCCGCATCGCCACGCTGGACCTGCGCCGACACCTCCTCGGGCACGCCCACGTGCAATTGCAGCTCCACCTCGGGGTGCATTTCGCGGAACTGCGCCATCACCAGGGGCATGAAGCCGGCTGCAAACCCTTCCGTGCAGGCCAGCCGCACGCGCCGCGCCTCCTGCTCGGCCAGGCCCTGCAGTTGCTCCACCAGTTGCGCGGACTCCTGCGCATGCGCACCCGCATGGGCGAGCAGGCGTTCACCCGCCGTCGTCAGGCGCATGCCGCGCGTCTGCCGTTCGAACAGCGCCACGCCCAGCGAGTCCTCCAGCTTGGCCAACTGGCGGCTGACCGCCGACGCCGCCACATGCAGGCGCTGCGCGGCCTGGTTGACCGAACCGGTGCGCGCCACCTCCAGGAAGTAGCGCAGGGGCAGGCTCAGCAGGGACAGGGGCATGGGTCGGCTTTCATATTGCCTTTCAGGCAATACCTTGGTGCTTATTCTCTATCGATAGCAATGGTAAACCAGCATCGATCTTGCGTGCATCGAGGCTCCAATCAACCCATCGCCCTGCCGCAGCCACCTTGTGCTGCGCAGCCCGGCGCCCTAGCCTGGAGCCCCCAATGAAACAACGTCTTCGAGTCCCCCTGCTGATGGCTACCCTTGCCACCGCCTGCGGCCTGGCCCATGCGCAGAGCGCCACCGCCGCCAAGGACGCCTGGCCCGACCCCGGCCAGAGCGTGCGCCTGGTCGTACCCTTCCCGCCCGGCGGCGGTACCGACGCCGTGGCCCGCGCCCTGGGCCAGAAGCTCGGTACCCGCCTGGGCACGCCCGTGGTGGTGGACAACAAGCCCGGCGCCTCCACCATCATCGGCACCGAGGCCGTGGTGCGCGCCAAGGCCGACGGCTACACGCTGCTGGTCTCGGGCTCCACCAGCTACTCGGTCAACCCCGCACTGCGCGCCAAGCTGCCCTACGACCCGGCCACCGACCTGGTGCCCATGGCCACCGTGGCGCGTGCGCCGCTGGTCATGGTGGTCAGTGCCAATGCGCCGTACAAGGACCTCAACACCCTGATCGCCGCCGCCAAGGCCGCGCCCAAGACCATCCACTACGCGACCTTCGGCTCGGGCTCGGGCCCGCACCTGGCCGGTGCGCTGCTGGAGCAGGCCGCCGGCATCCAGCTGCAGGACGTGCCGTACCGGGGCAGCAGCCAGTCGCTGATGGCGCTGATCGGCGGCGAGATCCAGCTGGGCATCGACACCGTGGCGGCAGCCGCCCCGCAGATCCGCGCCGGCAAGCTGCGCGCACTGGCCATCGCGGGCAAGGCGCGTTCGACCATGCTGCCCGGCGTGCCCACGGTCGAGGAGCTCAAGCTGCCCGCCGCCGCCTTCGACGCCTGGTATGCGATTGCCGCACCGGCGCGCACACCGCAGCCCGTGATCCGCCGGCTGGTGACCGAGGTCGAGGCCATCACGCGCGACCCCGCGATCCAGGAGCAGATGCGCGCCCAGGGCATGGAACCCGTGCACCTGGGCCCCGTGGCCACGCGGGCCGTGATCGACGAGGAAATCGTGCGCTACCGCGCCCTGGCCCACCGCGCCAAGATCATTGTGGAGTGACAACGACATGACAGCGACGACGATGAACCGAGAGCAACTGCTCGCCAGCGTGCACCAGCACTTCGATGCCGGCCGCTTCGAGGCCGACCTGCGGCGCCGCGTGGCCTGGCGCACCGAGAGCGACACCGGCCAGCCCGGCGCGCCCGCCCTGCGCCAGTACCTGGCCAACGAGATCGTGCCCGGCCTCGAACCCCTGGGCTTTGCCTGCGAGGTGCTGGACAACCCCGACGCGCGCGGCGGCCCGGTGCTGCTGGCGCGCCGTGTGGAATCGCCCGAGCTGCCCACGGTGCTGACCTACGGCCACGGCGACGTGGTCAACGGCCAGGACGCCAACTGGCGCGAAGGCCTCTCGCCCTGGGAATTGAAGATCGAGGGTGACCGCTGGTACGGCCGCGGCACGGCCGACAACAAGGGCCAGCACACGGTGGTGCTCACGGCCCTGGCGCAGACCATCGCCGCGCGCCAGGGGCGCCTGGGCTACAACGTGACCCTGCTCATGGAGATGGGCGAGGAAGCCGGCTCGCCGGGCCTGGCCGCATTCTGCCAGCAGCAGCGCGAGGCCCTGCGCGCCGACCGCTTCATCGCCAGCGACGGCCCGCGCGTGAATGCGGCGCGGCCCACGCTGTTTTTGGGCTCGCGCGGCGCCATCAATTTCTCGCTCAAGGTGAACAGCCGGCCTCGGGCCTACCACTCGGGCAACTGGGGCGGCGTGCTGTCCAACCCGGCCACGGTGCTGGCCCATGCGGTGGCCAGCATGGTCGACGCGCATGGCCGGATGCGGGTGCCCGGCCTGCTGCCCCCGCCCCTGCCCGACAAGCTGCGCACGGCCATGAAGGACGTGGTGATCGGCGGCGGCGCCGACGACCCGGCCCTGACCCCGGGCTGGGGCGAGCCCGGCCTGACACCGGGCGAGCAACTGGTGGGCTGGAACACGCTGGAGGTGCTGGCCCTGGGCGCTGGCTCACCCGCGCGGCCCGTCAACGCCATCCCGTCGGGCGCCGTGGCGCACTGCCAGTTGCGCTTCGTGGTCGGCACGGACTGGCGCAACCTGAAGGACATCGTGCGCGCCCACCTCGACGCCCACGGCTTTGCCGAGGTGGAGATCGAGCTGGGCATGCAGTGCGGCGCCACGCGCCTGGACCTGCACAACCCCTGGGTGGACTGGGCGCTGGCCTCCATGCAGCACCGCGCGGGCGCGCCCGCCCCCTTGCTGCCCACCCTGGCCGGCTCGCTGCCCAACGACATCTTTGCCGACGACCTGCACCTGCCCACACTGTGGGTGCCCCACTCCTACCCGGCCTGCGCCCAGCACGCGCCCAACGAGCATCTGCTGGCCAGCGTGGCCCGCGAAGGCCTGGCCGTGATGGCCGGCCTGTTCTGGGACCTGGGCGAGCCCGCGGGCGTGCCGTGGAAGGAAGGCGCGCTGGCCGCCGAGGCCAGCGCCGCCTGAAGATGTGGTGACGGCCGGGCCGTCACCTGGCCGTCACAGCGCCGGGTCGCGCAGGTCCTGGCGGATCGCGTCGATGGCCTTCAGCACTTCAGGGGACAGCGTCGTTCCCCAGGCGTTCAGGTCTTCTTCGAGCTGCGCCACCGAGGTCACGCCGATGATGGTGCTGGCCACCTGCCACTTGGTGTAGCAGAAGGCCAAGGCCAGTTGCGCAGGGGTGAGCCCGTTGGCACGCGCCAGCGCGTTGTAGCGGCGCGCGGCCTGCAGCGCCTCGGGGCGGCCCCAGCGCTGCTTGCGCACCGATTCGTAGGACGAGATGCGCGCGCCCTTGGGGGCGTCGGGCCCGGTGGTGCCGCTCTCGTCGTACTTGCCGGTCAGCAGACCGAAGGCCAGGGGGGAATAGGCCAGCAACGACACGTTCAGGCGGTGGCAGGTCTCGTCCAGCCCGTTTTCCCAGGTGCGGTTGACCAGGCAGTAGGGGTTCTGCACCGTGGCCACGCGCGGCAGGCCATGCTGCTCGGCCAGGCGCACGAATTCGTGCACGCCATAGGGCGTCTCGTTCGACAGGCCGATATAGCGCACCTTGCCGGCCTTGACCAGGCCGGAGAGCGCCTCCAGCTGCGCGTGGATGGGCGTCTCCGAGGTCTCCTTGGCCGGGTCGTAGTACATGCCGCCGAAGGCCGGCACATGGCGCTCGGGCCAGTGGATCTGGTAGAGGTCGATCACATCGGTCTGCAGGCGGCGCAGGCTGCCCTCGCACGACGCCACGATGTCGGCAGGGGTCATGCCCTTGCTTTCGCGCACCCAGGGCATGCCGCGCGACGGGCCTGCCACCTTGGTGGCCAGCACCAGCTTCTCGCGCGCACCGGGGTTCTTGGCGAACCAGTTGCCGATGATGGTCTCGGTGGCGCCGAAGGTCTCGGCCTTGGCGGGCACGGCGTACATCTCGGCGGTATCGATGAAGTTCACGCCCCGGGCCAGGGACCGGCTCAGGATGTCGTGGGAATCGGATGCATTGACCTGTTCACCAAAGGTCATGGTGCCCAGGCAAATGGGGGTGACGTGCAGATCGCTCTGACCGAGCTGGATGGTTTTCATGCGGACTCCGTTGGCAAGCCGCGCAGTTTACGGGTTGCCGGCCAAGTCTGCAGGCGTCACTGTGTCATCAGCCCGTTCGACGGCAGCGTCTCGTCGAGCAGCTTGCGCGCCGTCTCCACCCCCGCCACCGGCAGGCCCTTGGGGTCGAGCAGCCCCACCTGCACCAGCACGCTGGCCTGGTCCCAGTAGATGTGCTCGTGATAGAGCTTGTCGCCGCGGAACTTGACCACCGCCAGCAGCGGTATCTCCACGCGCCGGCCCGTAGGCGCCACGCCGGGCAGCATCCAGGGGATCTCGGTGGTGTGGGTGAAACTGAACAGCATCTCGTCGACCACCTGCGTGGCGCCCACCGTGCGCGAGATTGGCGTGAGGCTGGTGTCGGGCGGGTTGCTGTTGACGAAATGGCGCGTGTAGAAGTCATGCAGGTGCTTGTAGCCCACCCCGCCCGTCATGGTGGGGATGTGGTTCACATAGGGCTCGGCCACCATGGTGGACATGGTGGCGTCCACATCGCGCGTGGCGAACTCGTACTCGCAGTGCTTGTCCCACAGGGCCGACAGGTCGTAGTGCGGGCCCATGGCGCGCCGCAGCGCGGCCACGCTGCGCTGGTGCGCCATCAGGGCCGAGGGCTTGTGGAAATGGTCGCCGCCCGCGCGTGCAAACGCATGGTCGGTGCCGGGGTAGACGTACAGCTCCACGTTCTGCCGGCCCGAAAGCGCCTGCACGATGGCTTCGCGCGCGGGCGGTGGGCAGAAGCCGTCGAGCTCGGCGATGTGCAGCACCAGGCGGCACTGGATGTCTGCGGCCTCGGCCAGCGCGGCCTCGATGCCCACGCCGTAGTAGCCCACGGCCACGTCGGCATCGGTGCGGCAGGCCACCAGGTAGGCCAGCTTGCCGCCCAGGCAAAAGCCCAGCACCCCCACCTTGCCGCCCTGTCCCCGGACTTCGGGCCACCCGCGCAGAGCCGTTATCGCGGCTTGCAGATCGTCCACTCCCTTGGCCTCGTCAAAGCCCTGGTAGAGCGCAAAGGCGCGCGGCATGTCGTTGGCGGCATCGAGTTCGACCTCGGGCTGCTGGCGCCAGAACAGGTCGGGCACCAGCACCACATAGCCCTCTTCGGCGTAGTAGTCGGCCACACCGCGCATGGTGGCGTTGACGCCGAAGATTTCCTGCGCAAGCACCAGCCCCGGCCCGCTGCCGCTTGCAGGGGTGGCGAGGTAGGCGCGAAAGCGGCCGCCGCCATCGGCGGCATCGAGCGTGGTCCATTGTCCTGGCATGGTGGGGGTCCTTGTGTGTTGTAGGAGAGTGGGTTCAGGAGGCAGCGGCACCGGAGGTGGCCTGGGGCGTGGCCGCCATGTCGGGCACGGCCGCATGCCGCGCCAGCAACTGGCGTGTGACCACGGCATAGTCGGCCGGGTCCACCGGCCCCAGCCATTGCTTGAGGCGCGTGAGCACGCCCAGCGGCAGTTCCATGTCCTGCAGCAGCTCGTCGATGTTGTGCACCGAGAACGGGATGATGTTGGTGCCCTTGGAGTGCTTGCCGTCGGTGCGCTCCTCCATCCAGGCCAGGCGCCGGTCGATCAGCGCGTTCATGGCCTCCTGCGGCGGCAGCTGCAGCCCGCCGCGCAGCAGGTTGGCCAGCCACAGCGCGCCGATCTCGCAGTTGAGCTGGCTGAAGAACGAGGAGTTGTAGCCGTTGAACGCCAGGCGCGGCATGGCCACCGGCAGGATGGAGCGGTACAGCCGGAAGTTGCCGCGCGCATCGGTCACGCGCTGCAGCACGCTGGCGTCGAAGAACGGCACCTGCTGCTGCCAGCCCGTGCCGCAGACCACCAGGTCGGCGGGCACCGTCTCGCCATTGCTCAGCACCGCCTGGCGGGGCTGCAGTGCGCGAATGCTCACGCCCTTGCGCACGCCCAACTGGCCGGCCGCCACCTTCTCGTAGAAGCCGTCGGTCACCAGGCTCACGGTGCTGCGGGCAATGGTCTCCAGCGGGGTGCCCGGGTGCAGGCCGATCTCGCGCAGCTTGAGCTGGCGCGTGACCACCGACTCCACGCTGCCCAGCATGGAGTTGCGCACCGGCAGGCCCGCACCGTGCAGGAATTTCTCGAAGCCCTTGGGCTCGATGTACTTGAACAGCGCCTCGCCCATGCGCGTGAGCAGCAGGAACTTGAAGTTCAGCACGTTCATGAACTTCTTGGGGATCTTCCAGATCAGCTGGCGTGCCAGCACCGTGGTGCTGGCACTGTCGGCCGCAATGGCATTGGCCACGTCGCACGAGGACTTGCCGTAGCCCACCACCAGCACATGCTTGCCGCGCGCTTGATTCGCGTCGGTGAACTGGCTGGTGTGGCACACGCGCCCGCCCGCCGCCTCGAAGGCATCGGCACCCGGGTACTGCGGCACGGCCGGTTCGCTGAAGATGCCGTTGCACACCACCAGGTAGTCGAAGCGGTGCACCTCGGCCGGCAGCCCGGCTGTCGCCCGCCGGGCTTTCACGGTCCACACCCCGGCCTCTTCGTCCTGCACCGCGCTCTCCACCGTGGTGGACATGCGCAGGTGCGGAATCAGCCCGAAATGCTCGGCGTACGCATGCAGGTAGGCCTGCACCTGCTGGCCCGATGGCCACTCGGGGTAATGCGCCGGCATGGGAAAGTCCGACAGCGCATAGGTGGTGCGCGGGTTCTGCGTGGTCAGGCCCGGGTAGCGGCGCGAGGCGGCCCAGACACCGCCCACGTCGGGCTCCTTCTCGAACACCGTCACCTCGAAGCCGAAGGCGCGCAGCACCTTGGCCGTGGACAGGCCGGCAAAGCCGGCACCGATGATGCCTACGGATCGGATGGTCATGGTAGCTCCTTTACGACATGAGCTGGGGGATGGCGGGGGTGTGGGACTCGGGGCCCATGGCCGAGTAGCCGCCGTCGCAGGCATAGTCGGCACCGGTCACGAAGCTGGCCAGGTCCGAGCACAGGAACAGCACCACATTGGCCACCTCGGCCGGGTCGCCCACGCGGCGCAGCAGGTGGAAGGGCGCGGCCACGCGGTCGGTCTTGGCACGGTCGCCGCCGGTGAGCTGGTCCATGATGGCCGACCAGGTCCAGCCGGGCGAGACGCTGTTCACACGCACGCCCTCGCCCGCCAGGTCCATGGCCATGCTGCGCGTGAGCTGCACCATGGCCGCCTTGCCCACCGGGTAGAGCCAGCGCCCCGTCTGCGCCACGCCCGAGGAGATGCTGGTGAAATTGACCACGGCCCCGCCACCCGCACGCTGGAAGTGCGGGCGCACGGCCTTGAGCACCATCACCGCGCTGACCAGGTTGACGTTGAGCGATGCCAGCCAATCCTCCCGCGACGAGGCGATCCCGTCGTCGAGGTACGAGCAGGCCAGGTTCACCAGGTAGTTCACCCCGCCATGGCGTTCGGCGGCCAGGTCCACGCAGGCGGCCACCTGGGCGTCATCGGTGATGTCGGTGCGGCTGAACAGCACCCCATCCCCCAGCGCGTCCGCCAGCGCCTGCCCGGCCTTGGCGTTGATGTCGGCCACCACCACCCGTACCCCAGCCTGGTGCAGTGCACGCACCACCCCGGCGCCGATGAGGGTGGCGTCCCCGGTCACGATCGCGCTCTTGCCGCGCATGCCTTCGAATCCCTGGACCATGCTGACTCCTGTGCTGACTGAAACATGTTGCGGCGCAGCAGCGGTAACACACCGTCACACCCGCCCCGGTGCGCCCGGGTGCTAACGCTCTTGCAAAGCATCCGGGGCATGCACAAGAATAGGAAAGCAGCCCGCGCATACGCATCCCGAAAGCGCAGGGCGTATCCCGCAAACGCATGTTTTCGCGCCCCTGCCGTGGCGTGCTTCGTGCTTGCTCCAGAAGAAACTACACCCCACCGGCCGAACCGCATGCCCACCGCCCAGCAGAGCAGCAGCACCGCGCACCCGCTACCGCTGGCGCACTACCGCCTGTTCGACAGCCATGACCTGGACGAGGCGCGCGAGTTCGTGGGCCGGGTGTTCTGCCCGCACGAGCTGGCCACGCTGCACCCGGGCGCACAGCTCGATGCCTGCCACCACAGCGTGCCCCTGCACCGCGACGCCAGCCTGAACTACGTGCAGTACGGCCCGGCGGTGCGCATCGAGCCCGGCCACCTCGCGGGCTTCTACCTGCTGCAGATACCGCTGCGCGGGGGCGCCAGCGTGCGCTGCGGCGGCCAGGCGCTGGAATCGCATGCGCTCCGGGCCACGCTGCCCTCGCCCCCCGAGCCGCTGTCCATGCGCTGGCACGAGGACAGCCCGCAGTTCATCGTCAAGATCGAGCGCGAGGCCCTTCAGGCGCGCCTGTCGGCCCTGCTGCATGAGCCGGTGCACAAGCAGCTGGTGTTCGGGCTGGGGGTGGACCTGGCCAACCCCACGCTCATGGGCATGGCCAGCTTCATTGCCTATCTGCGCTCGGCGGTCGAGACCAAGGCCTTCCTGCTGGGCCACCCGGTGCTGGCCGAGCAGGCCGAAAGCCACCTGCTCACCAGCCTGCTGCTGTCCACGCAGCACAATTACTCGGCGGCACTGGCGGCGGGCATGGCCGCGCCCGGCTCCGCCCCCGTGGTGCTGCCGCGCGTGGTCAAACGGGCGCAGGAGTTCATGCACAGCCAGCTGGAGTTGCCCCTCACCCTGGCCGATGTGTGCGCGCACGTAGGCGTCAGCGCCCGGTCGCTGCAGCAGACGTTTGCCCAGTGCACGGGCAGGAGCCCCATGGCCTTCCTGCGCGAGTTGCGGCTCGATGCGGTGCACGCGGCGCTGCTGCAGCCCGCCCCGTCAGAACGCGCCCCGCAGGTCTCGGACATTGCGGCGCGCTATGGGTTCTTTCACCTGGGGCACTTTGCCGAGAGCTATCGCAAGCGCTTTGGCGAAACCCCGTCCGAGACCCGGCAGGGCAGCGGCCTGCCCCGCCACTGATGCCCCCCAAAGCACCCGCAAACCTTCCCAGCCTATCAGGCCCGGGCCGCGAGGCGTCCTATCACTCTTGGGAGTGCATACCCCGCGGGAACCTGCCCACAATGGCCGGGCGAACCGGCACTTCACCGCCAGGGCGGGCCCCGGGGAAGTTCAGTTCACCAGCCCCATCGCGACCCCCACCGCAATGGCCTGGGTCTTGTTGGCCACGTTGAACTTGCGCACCATATTGTTCAGATGAAACACCGCTGTTGCTTCAGAGATCTGCAGGATCATCCCCACTTCGGCCGCTGTCTTGCCCTTGGCCGTCCAGGCCAGGCACTCCCGTTCGCGGGCCGTGAGCATCGGGTCGACCTTGCTCAGCAGTCCGGGAACGATGAGCCGGTTCATGACGAAATGGGCGCAGCTTGCCAGCACCAGGGCACAGGCCATGACATGCTCGAGCACCCCGGTGTCCGGGTCCATCGGCTGGTCGCGCGCGAGGCTGAACATGCTCTTGTTCCCCGCGAAGTCATGCACCGGGATGCTCATGCCAAAGCCTATTCCATGGGCCCTGGAATCCTCCCAGAGGTCGCGGCTCTGCGCCGGGTACATGGCTTCGGACCAGACCAGGGGCGTGGCCAGCCTCTTGCAGTGGCTTACCGTCGGATCCTTCCATGCGTACTCCTTGTCCGCGTAGATACGCCGCCAAGCCAGCGGATAGCCGCTGCTCACGTGCTGCACGGGCTTGAGCAAGGGGCGAGACACCTCGATGCCCAGCATGAAATGGTCAAAACCCAGCGCAGTGGCCGACTTGCGGACCACGTCCAGAAGCGACTGCTCCGAGTCTGCAGCCATGACGGCCGCGACGTCTTCCAGGGATGGCGTTGTTGACATAGAAGCTCCAAGCGAAAGAGGATGCTATGACCAACCATTCGTCGGGCTCAAGAAATTTTTGGCATCTGCGGCGAGAGCCCCTTCTCCCGCCGCAAGCGCCCCAGGTCCACTCCAGGGACGGCTACCTGCGGCTGTGTGCGAGCGAACTGGCATCGCTCGATTGGGTGTTGGCACATTTCATCGAAGACACGCGCATGGACTGGATGCGCTGCGGCGCTGCCGAATGGAGTTCCGTCAAGGACGGCCAGGTGCTCTCGCTGGGATGGGACTGGTTCCAGGTGGGAAGCCAGGGAGCCTGCATCGATCTCCCCGCCGGGATCCGGACCAATATCCAGATCAGGGACCGGCAAGGCTACGACCTGCCCCTGCCCGCTTCGCAAAGGCACCTGCTGGGCGCCATTTCCCGGATCCCGTGGCACCCGGCGCCTTGAACCTGGCAAGGGCCTGCCGCCCCTGCAACATGCGCTGCCCCTCCGATTTTTGATAGTACCGTCCAGCGCCTGGTGTTGGTGAAATCCCCCCACGCCAACGACGAGGGGAAATCGTGCATTTCGTTCAGACCCACCGACTGCAAAGCATGTCGCCCGCAGATGCAGAGGGCATGTTCAGGCTGCGCTACGACACCTTCCACACCCGCCTGGGCTGGGATGTCTCCACCGACGATGGCATGGAGCGCGATGCCTTCGATGCCACGTCGGCCGTCTACATCCTGGGCAAGACGCCGGACCACCGGGTGGACGCATGCTGGCGCCTGCTGCCCACCGTGGGCCCCTACATGCTCAAGGACACCTTTCCCGAGCTCCTGCACGGCCAGCCGGCGCCCCAGGCACTCGATGTCTGGGAAATGAGCCGGTTCGCCCTTGCAACGGAGCGGGTTGCTACCAGCGCAGAAGGGTTCGGGCCGCTTTCCGTCTCGCTGATGGCCGAGGCTGCGCGGTTTGCGATGGCATACGGCATCAGCCGCTATGTGACCGTGACCACCCTGGCCATCGAGCGCCTGCTCAAGCGGCAGGGGGTGCACATCCACCGCCTCGGACCACCGGTGCGCATCGGCATCGCGATGACGGTCGCATGCGTCGTCGAGGTGGATGACACCACGCTGCAGGCCGTCAACGTCGAACGCCCGCTCGCCAGGCAACCATCACCCGCGCTGTCCTGAGCCGCTAAACCAGGGCACGGCAGGCCACGCCCGGCAGCCCTCTTGCGTACGCCACCGAGCGCGAAGCGCGCGCTCCCCCCTCCCCTCGCACTGCAGGCCGAAACCGCCGCATCCAGAGACAGGCCGGCCTGCCCACCACCGCACCACCAGGAGCACGCACCATGTCCGAAACCCCGAAACCGCTGACCCCCGCCATCGCAGCCAGCTTCCCCTCCTTCGCCACCCAGTCCGGCGGACAGGGTGGGCCACAGCTGAATACCGAGACCAAGTTCATGCAGCAGTACCGCATCGCCGCTGCCGCGCACGGCGGCGGCGACATCGTTGCGCTGCGCAATGGCCGTGGCCAGGTCGAGACGTTCACCGTAGGGACCGACGGCACCGTCTGGAATTTCTACCCCGACACCAACAGCGACACGGGCTACAGCAGCGTCAGCACCGGCCTGGCGGCCAGGTGGGTGGTGGCAGGGCTCAATGCCGCCGGCAAGATCGTGCTGTTCGCCGCCAACAACCTGGTGCTGAACTATGTGGTCGAAACCGGCCAGGCGGGTGCGGCCCGATGGGGCCGCGTGATGACGGCACAGCTGGCACAGCCATCGACCGCCATCGCCATCTCCGGCCTGTACGCGCAGCAGATCGGCGGGCGCCTGTACGTGGCCGCGCTCACCAGGTTCAAGAGCGCCAGTCCGGGCAATGCGTATGCGCTGGCCTATGCCCTCTGGGACGACCAGCCTGGCGCCTTCACCTCCACCACGGTCAACCTGTCCACGCTGAACTGCGTATGGTCCGGCTCGGCGGCATCGACCGCCGAATTCACCGTGCTCGATACGGTGTACCTCGGATTCAACGTGGCGACGCAGACCATACGGCGCTATCCGTTTGCCGCCACGTTCAAGTCCCTGGCGGTGACAACCAGCCTGGACGGCACCGGCAACAACCAGTATTTCGCCATTCTTGCCGATGGCAACCTGTACCAGATGGTGGGCTCCACCACCTTCAGCTGGGCCCAGGTCACGCAGGGCATGGGCTACCGGGACGTGCAAAGCGCACTGTCGAACACGCATGAGGTCCAGCTGTTCACGCTGGACACCGGCGGGCGCCTGTTCCACTTCCAGCCCAGCCAGTCCACCGGCAGGGGCTGGACAGACCCCATGGTCATCGACTCGGGCGTGGCCCTGATGGGCGTGGCGCAGCAGAACCAGGGCAACCTCGAAGTCTTTACCGTGGGCACGGCACAGGCCACCCTGCGCCACCTGATCAACCAGCAGCAAAGCGGCAACTGGCAGATCACCCCCCTGGAGGTGCCGACGTCAGGGCAGGTGGAAGAGTTCATCTCGTATTCGACCGACATCATGGTGTACGACGCCGTGGGCGCGCCCATGCCCAACGCCCCGATCCAGGTGTGGGCCGCGACGCAGACGCAGATCGTCGTCAACGGCGCCTCCTACACCATCGACGCCAGCACACCTGCCAATCTCACCTGCGCCAGCTCGGGAACGCTGAGCATCACCCAGGGCACCGGCATCCTGGGCATTCCAGCCCTGCAGATCAACATCGTCAGCCAGATGCCCGCCGGCCAAGGCATTGCGCTGGAGCAGTATGCCGGCGTCCAGCAGCGCCTGGAGGACGTCACCGGCACCGAGCTGATGAACGCCAGAACGGCCGACGGCAGCTACCTGCTGCAGGAGCAGTACCGGACCGCCGAGCAGACGGACAGCCTGGCCACCGCATTCAACCAGTGCATGGCCCTGGCCGGCAACCCGCAAGTGGCACGCACCACGGGCCACGCCATGCTGGGTCCAGCCCCCAAGCGCGGTGTCGGCTGCGTCGCCAGCGACGCGACACACCTGCTCAACCGCATCACGGCACCCGCGCAAGGCACCCACTGGCAACTGGACTTTCGCAGCGGCCAGCCGCAGTACCGCGAACTGAGCGCCACCGAGGCCCACCAGTTGCTGCTGGAAAAGCGGGCGTCCCACGTGGCGGCAGGCCAGTCGGTGGGCGGTTTCTTCGACTGGATCGGCAGCATCGGCGACTTCGTGAGCGGTGTGGTGGACGGCATCATCACCGTGGTCGACACGGTCATCACCACCATCGGCAATGCCGTCAATGCAGCCATCTCGTTCGTGGTGAATGGGGTCACCTACCTGTTCGAGACGGTGGTCGAGTTCATCGAGCAGGCCTTCGACCTGGTCGAGGTGTTCTTCGCCCAGGTGAAGGTGGTCTTCACCCAAATCTTCGAGTGGCTCGGGTTCATCTTCTCCTGGTCCGACATCCTGCGCACGCATGAAGCGCTGTCGTACACCATGGCCCAGTTCCTGGGCTTCCTGCCGGGTGCCGTGGCCGGCATCCAGAGCCTGTTCGACGAAGGCATCGCCACGGCACGCAGCGAGTTGGCCGCAGTATTCGACCAGTTGGTGGCCAGCGTGGGGGGCACGGCATCGCTCGGGGGCTACACCAACAGCCAGACGCCGTCCGAACCGGTCTACTCGTCGGGCAATGCCAACAACCTCGTGCTCAACGCTACGCTGGAGAACTCGTCGGCATCGAGCCAGGTCAATACCGTGCTGCCGCCCAACGCCAGCCCCTGGGACATCCTCACCCAGCAGATACAGGCGTGGACCACCTCCGTCCAGGACGACCCTGCCTTCACCGCGGCCCTGGGCTACATGCAGAACCTGGGCGGCAACCCCGACCAGATCTTCTCGCAGCTGCTGTCAGCGCTGCTGCGCGTGGTGCAGGGCCTGGCCAATGCCATGCTCGCCGGAGTCCAGGCCATCGTCGACGGGCTGCTGCAGCTGGTGCAAAGCTTCCTGACCACCCTGCAGCAGGAATTCACAGCCGAGTGGAACATTCCCTTCGTCACCCAGTTCTATGCCTGGCTGACGAATGGCTCTGCCCTCTCGCTGGCCGACCTGTCCTCCCTGATCCTGGCGATTCCATCGACCATCATCTACAAGGCCATGTACGGCGCGGCGCCCTTCCCCGACCAGGGAAGCGTGGACCAGTTCAAGGCCTCGTTCAGCGCGCAGACCATGCTGGCCAATTCCGGCCTGGCCCAGGGCACACCGGCCGGAAAGAAGAAAGCCGCCATCGAGGCCCCGGCCCCTGCCGTCCCCCTGTCAGCCGGGGCGCTGAATGCGGCGCAGGTACTGCTCGGGGTGTCCGCCACCGTATCGAGCTTCGCCTATGGTTTCCTGTCGGCCGGCATGGACCTCAAACCCACCACCGGTGCCGGCGCCGTCGACCCGCTGGTCAAGGTGCTGACCAAGTTCGCGCTGGGCACGGAGATCTACGCCCAGGCAGCGTACTGCCCATGGATCTACAGCGCAGGCGGCCCCAACTGCTCCACGGCCGATGGCGCCGGCAAGTGGGTCTGGATCTACACCTGCCTGGGGGTGGTGCTCGATTGCGGCTTTGCGGTGTACGAAGGGGCCTTCCCTGAGAACGACGACACCGTCCCCGGCCTGGTAGTGGCCACCCTGTACGGTGCCGGGCATGTCATCGTCACCGGCATCACCTTCAGCGAACTGAGCGGCCTCTCGCGGGCCGCCAACATCGTCCAGTGCGTTCCCGAGGTGTGCAAGCTGCTCAAGCTGCCGCCCATCGAGACCGCCACATCGGGCATCTCGCTGGTCGTGGTTGCCGCAGCAGACGCGCTGTGCATCACCGCCGCCGGCGTGATCTCTTTCGCCGACCTGCTCGCATCCTCCAACGCATCTCCAAGCCCCATTGCCGGAGCGGTTCCAGCCCTGCTGGGTTGATCGCCCAGCACATCCGCACCGCCCGATTCCCCAACCCTCTCCCCTCAAGGAGTTCATCATGCTGATCCGCGTTCCCAAAACCCAGACCATCGTCAGCCGCGGCCCCGTGGGGCTGCCCACCATGCGCGCCGCCCAGGCCGTCAGCCAGTTCAATGGGGTCTATCTGCGCCCGAACTCCGGCAACAGCGAAAGCGTTCCCGCATCCGGGCCGTATTCGGCATCGCCCGACATCTGGTTTGCGGGCACCACCCCCATTGCCAACTTCCAGCAGGTCCTGGCCACGGACAGCAGCTACGCCACCTCGTCCAGCAACAACATCTACTCGGGCCAGACCAACCTGATCTATGTTCGCGGCAAGAACGGTGCAACCGTCAACAAGACCAACACCGTGCAGCTGTATTACGCACCCTCGGGCATCATCAACTCGCCCTCTCAATGGCAGAGCAACGTCATCAAGACAGACCTGGGCCAGACGCAGGGCCACATCAACAACCTGGCAACGAACACCGTGGGCGTCTGCGACGCCACCTTCGTGTGGACCAATGTGACGCCTCCGCCGCCAGGCAGCGACCATTACTGCCTGTTCGCGCAGTTCAACGACGCCAACAACAGCAATCCCTTCCCCAGCGTGGACACCGCGCTGGACATGGGCTCGCTGATCATGAACAACCTGGGCTGGGGCTGGCGCAACACATCGATGATCGCCGCCACACCCACGTGGCAGTACACCGAGCCACTGTCCATTCCGGTGGACTACCCCACCACCAACGCCTACTCCATCTTCATCTCGCCCACCGGCTATGTCGGCTGGGATGCGGAGTTCTATGCCAGCCGCCCCGACTCGGCAGACAATCCCATCAGGCTCGGCCGCACCAAGGTGACGCAGGACGGCGTGTTGCTGGGCGTGAGCAGTGCCGTGCTGGAGCCGGGCTACCAGGCGCTCATGACCGTCAACATGTACAGCCCCAACGGCAGCAAGCCGCCCGCAGGCGCGCGCGTGCCGATGTCGGTGAACTACGTGGCCTCAGCTCCTGCGCAACTGCGGGAGGCCGTCGCCCGCAACCTGATCGACGCGGAGTTCATGTTTCGCCTGCGCCGCCACTGCCCTGAGGTTTTCGATATCGGCCCCCAGGCCTGGATCATCCAGGGCACCTACAACTGGGAGACGGTGAGCAGATAGCCCCCGGCACCCCGCTCTTTCCTTCAACACCCATCAGGAGAACCCTCATGACCACAGGATTTGCCAACCAGCCAGCGCCCGCCCAGGCCAGCACTGCCTCGACCTACGACGGCTTCTATTTCCGGGACAACCTCGCATCCACCGGCACCATCCCGGCCGTCAGCCCGTTCAACCAGAGCCCCGACATCATCCAGAGCAGCGTGCCGGTGCCCAATCCGACAGTAGCCTTCAGCACCATCGACAGCTGGAAGCAGGCCTACCCCACCGAACCCACGCCGGGGCAGAACTACTACTACCTGCGCGGCCTCAATGGATCGCTGGAAGCATTCGACGGCAGCGTGCGGCTGTACTGGGCCCCCTCGCAGCTCATCCTCTTTCCGTCCAGCTGGAAGAACAACCCGCTGACCACGCAGAAAGGCCTGGAGGACGCCAGCGTCCAGGCCGATGCGGGGCACATCGGCGTGGGCGCCCAGCCCTTCCTGCTGAACACCGGATCAGAGCGCCTGCCAAGCACAGAATCGTTCTACGCCTTCGTCTCCCAGAACACGGCCAGCGCCATCCCGACCGTCAGCAGCTGGCTGGAGATGTCGCAGTTGCTCACGCAGCAACTCGGGTTCGGCTTTCGCAACATGGTGTCGTTCGATCCGGTGGAGGGGGCCATGCTCTACCGGCTGGGCTTCGACATTCCCATGAGCGTGGGAGAGTCCGCCACATTGCAGATCGGTGTTTCCGTCCAGGGCATTCCGGCCGGAGACACCATCGGCCTGATCACCGACTGCTACACGCCGGAGATGACATCCATCGCCCTGCTCCCCACGAAAACCAATGGCAACGGCTATGTGGCAGGCATCCAGGTGAATGTGGACCCCGGCTTCAACGCATCCATCGCCATCCAGTACTGGAACACCTCCGGCAAGGTACCGCCTGCGGGCAGCCAGATCACGGTGACGGCCAACTACGTGATTCCAGAGGACAAGTTCGAAAAGGCACTGACCCTGGGCGTGCTGGATTCCCGCTATGCCCAGGCGGCTACCAGCGACGGCATCGGCCCGCAGCAGATCGCCCCGGTAGGATCCGTCACCTTCGTGACCACACAGGCCAGTTGAGGGGCAGAGGCAGGAGAAGAAGCGCCCCGCGCAAGCATGCAGCAGCAGCCATGGACAGGTCAGCCCGGCTGCGCCACAAAGGCGTCCGCAAAGAACGCCGTGGGCCGCATGCCCGCCTGGACAGCCAGGTCGCGCCGCGCAGCATCCACCATGGCCGGTGCGCCGCAGGCATACACCTCGTGCTGCGACAGGTCCGCATGGTCCTGCAGCACGGCCTGGTGCACCCAGCCGGTGCGGCCGGTCCAGCCGTCCGATGCCGGTGCATCGGAGAGCACGGGCACGTAGGTCAGGCGGCCCTGAAGCGCACACTCCCATTCACCGCACAGGCTGTGCAGATACAGGTCGGCCCGCGTACGTCCACCCCAGTACAGGTGCATGCGGCGCCTGCTGCCGGTGGCCAGCAGTTGTTCGATCCGCGCCTTCACCGGTGCGAAGCCGGTGCCGCTGGCCAGCAGGATGGCAGGCGCCTGCGATTCACGGTCGTGCATGCCGAAGGTGCCGAACGGCCCTTCGATGCGCAGCACGTCGCGCGCCTTGAGCTTGCCGAACACCTGGTCAGTGAACAGCCCGCCGGGCAGGTGGCGGATGTGCAGCTCCAGCTGTTCCTGCCCTTCGCGGGCCGGCGTGGCCAGCGAATAGCTGCGCCGGCGGTTGCCGGGCAGCAGCACATCCACGTACTGGCCGGCTGCGTATTGCAGGTGCTGGCCCGGCGGGGGTTGCAGCAGCACGCGCACCACGTCGGGCGCCAGGCGCTCCAGCGCGGCCACGCGCACCGGCAGCTTGCGCACGGCGATGCCGGGGATGTGCGGGATCTCCGCGCATTCGATGCGCAGGTCGCTGGCCGCCTGCGTGCAGCACAGCAGGTGCATGCCCTGCCCTGCCTCCTGCGGCGACAGCGCAACAGGCTGGGCGCCCGGCAAGCAGGCGGCCGCGCCATCGACGACCCGGGCACGGCAGGCGCCGCAGGTACCAGTCTTGCACTGGTGGGGCAGCAGGATGCCCTGGCGCAGCGCGGCATCGAGCACGCTTTCGCCCGCCTGGCTGGTGAAGGACTTGCCGGACGGCAACAGGGTGATGGCGCACGCGGGCGCTTCGGCCACGGCTGCGCCGGCCTCTTCGGTCATCTGCATGGGGAAAACCTTGAACGGTCTACACGGTGAGGTAGCGCGACCACAGGCTGCGGTCGGCATTGAGCGCGGCGGAATCGCCCTGCCAGACCACGCGCCCGCGCTCCAGGATCACGTGGCGGTCGGCCAGGCCCACCAGGCGGTGCACGTACTTGTCCACCACCAGGATGGTCTGGCCTGCGGCCTTGAGCGTGGCCAGGCAGCGCCAGATCTCTTCGCGGATCACCGGGGCCAGGCCCTCGGTGGCCTCGTCCAGGATGAGCAGGCGCGGGTTGGTGGACAGCGCCCTGCCGATGGCCAGCATCTGCTGCTCCCCGCCCGAGAGCTGGTTACCGAGGTTGTTCTGCCGCTCCCTGAGGCGCGGAAAAACGCCGTAGATGCGCTCGATATCCCAGGCGTCGCGCAGGCCGTTGCGGTGGTCGGCAAAGGCCTGCAGGTGCTCGCGCACCGTGAGGTTGGGAAACACGTGGCGCCCCTCGGGCACGATGGCCAGGCCCAGGCGGGCGATGGCATCGCTCTTGAGTTTGTCGGTCGCCTGGCCGGCAAAGCGGATGCCGCCGGCCGTGGGGCGCAACGCCCCCACCAGGGTCTTGATGGTGGTGCTCTTGCCCATGCCGTTGCGGCCGAGCAGGGACACCACCTCACCGGCCCCGATCTGCAGATCGATGCCGAACAGCACCTGGCTCACGCCGTAACCAGCCTCCAGGCCCTGGCAGCTCAGCAATGGCTCGGGCGCGCTCATGGGGTGGTCTCCAGGATTTCGGTGCCCAGGTACACAGCCTGCACCTCGGCGTTGTTGCGGATCTCGTCGGGCGTACCGGCCGTGAGCACGCGGCCATAGACCAGCACCGAGATGCGGTCGGCCAGGCGGAACACGGCCTCCATGTCGTGCTCTATCAGCAGCACCGCCATGTCCTTGCGCAGGGGATCGATGAGCTGCACCATCTGCTGCGACTCATCGGGCCCCATGCCGGCCATGGGCTCGTCGAGCAGCAGCAGCTTCGGCGCCGACGCAAGCGCCAGCGCCACATCCAGCGTGCGCTGCGCGCCATGCGGCAAGGCACCCGCGACCTCTTCGAGCTGGCCCTGCAGCCCCACCCGCTCGGCCAGGCGGCCGGCTGCCTCGTAAAGCCCGCGCTCGTGCGCACGGGGTTTCATGAACCGAAAGCTCGACCCGCTGTGCGCCTGCACGGCCAGCAGCAGGTTGTCGCGCACGCTCTGTTTGGGAAAGATGCGCGTGACCTGGAAGCAGCGCGACAGGCCCTTGGCCACGCGGCGGTGCATGGGCAGCGCGGTGATATCGGTGCCGCCCAGCAGCACGCGCCCTTCATCCGGTGCCAGCAGGCCCGAGATCTGGTTGACCAGCGTGGTCTTGCCCGCACCGTTGGGGCCGATCAGGGCATGCACCTCGCCATGCGCCACCGACAGGCTCACATGGTCCGTGGCCAGCAGGCCGCCGAAGCGCTTGACCAGGCCCTGCACTTGAAAAAGGCTCATGGCTTGCTCCTTGCGCGCAGGTCCGCCAGCGCGGCCAGGCCCTTGGGCGCGTACAGCGCGGTGGCGATCAGCAGCACGCCCAGTGGCATGTGCCAGTAGTCGGTGTGCAGCTTGAGCGCCTCTTCCAGCGCCAGCCACACGGCCGCGCCCAGCGGGCCGCCCCAGCGCCGGCCCAGGCCGCCGATGACGACCATCACGATCAAGGTGGCAGACTGCGTCCAGTGCATCATCGACGGGCTCACGAAACTGTTGCCCGTGGCCAGCAGCGCCCCGGCCAGGCCGGCCATGGCGCCGGCCAGCGTGAAGGCCGCCAGCTGCAGCAGATACACCGGGTAGCCCAGGGCACGCATGCGCGTTTCGTTGTCGCGGATGCCCGCCAGCGCCGCGCCGAAGCGCGAAGCCGTGGCCCGGTCCAGCCACCACAGCACCAGCGCCACCAGGGCCAGCACCACCCAGTACAGTGTGGGCTCGTGCATCGCATCCAGGCCCAGCCCCAGCGCGGGCCGCATGGGCAGGGTGTAGCCGTCATCGCCGCCGTAGCTGCGCAGCGAGACGAACACGAAGTACAGCATCTGCGCGAAGGCCAGCGTGATCATGATGAAGTACACGCCCTGGGTGCGCAGCGAAATGGCCCCTACCAGCGCAGCCACCAGGGCTGCGGCCACCACGGCTGCCCCCCACACGACCCAGGCCGATGTGGTGCCCGCATCGCTGAGCACCACGACGGCATAGGCGCCCACGCCCACGAAGCCCGCATGCCCCAGCGCCACCATGCCGCCAAAGCCCATGATGAGGTTCAGGCTGGCGGCGGCCAGCGCCACCACCAGCACCCGGCGCACAAAGCCGACATAGAAATCCAGGCCCAGGGCCGGTGCGACCAGGGGAAAAGCCGCCAGCGCAGCCAGCAGCACCAGCGGCAGCAGTGCGCCGCGCCAACGCGGCACGGCAGTGCCCACGGGCATATACGAAGTCAGGGAAGCGGACATGCTCAGGCCTTGGCAGAAAACAGCCCCGCAGGGCGAAAGCTCAGTACGGCAGCCATCAGGGCGTACATGGCGACCTCGGCAAACAAGGGCCCCAGGTCGGCCGCCACGGAAGGCGGCAGCGTGGCGCGCAGCAAGATCGGCAGGAAGGCCCGGCCAATGGTGTCCACCAGCCCCACCAGCAAGGCCGCCACGAAGGCGCCGCGCACCGAGCCGATGCCGCCGATGACGATGACCACCAGCGCCGGGATCAGGATGGATTCGCCCATGCCCACCTGAACGGCCATGATGGGCCCCATGAGCGCGCCGGCCAGGGCCGCCAGCGCAGCGCCCAGCACGAAGATGCCGCAGAACACGCGCTTGACGCGCACGCCCATCAGTTCGGCCATCCACCGGTCCGAGGCACCGGCCCGCACCAGCATGCCCACGCGGCTGTGGTTGACCAGCAGGTACAACAGCCCCGCCACCGCCACGCCGGCCACCAGCACCACCAGCCGGTACGAGGGGTATGGCAGGCCCGCGAACAGCTCCACTGGGCCCGCGAGCAGGGCCGGCGTGGGTGCCATCACGGGCGAAGGGCCCCAGGCCATCTTCACCGCGTCGTCGGCCACCAGGATCACGCCGAAGGTCGCCAGCACCTGGGCCAGGTGGTCGCGGCCGTAGAGGCGGCGCATCAGCGTTACCTCCAGCAGCGCGGCCACGAACACGGTGGCGGCGATCGCCACCAGCACCGCCCCCGCGAACGAGCCGCTGTGCACATGCACCGTGGCCGCCACATAGGCGCCCACCATGAACAGCGAGCCGTGCGAGAGGTTCATCACGTCCATGATCCCGAAGACCAGAGTGAGGCCGGCCGCGATCAGGAAGAGCATGAGCCCGTAGCCCGCTCCGTTGAGCAATTGCTCGATGACGAGGATCCAGTTCATGGGGTCAATGGCTCCACGAGCATCGTTTCCGCATCGCGTCAGTTATCGAAAGCGTCTGCATGTCCTCAGTCCTTTGAATAGCGCGGCCTATGCCAGGGCCGCCGCGCAAGGGCCGCCCAGCCGCGCTGGCGGCGTCCCCCTTCCCGAATGGCACAGCCATTCGAGAGAAGGTGGAAGGCGCAAAGCGCCTCAGGGGGATGTCACTTGAGAGGACACTGTGCGGAGAAAGCGTCGCCGTAGTTCTCCAGCACCGTCTTGATGGTCTTGTTGGTCACGCGGCCCTCGGCGTTCTTGCCGATGGTGCGCAGGTAGAAGTTCTGCACCGGGTAGTGGTTGTTGGCATAGCGGAAGCTGCCACGCACCGAGGGGAACTGCGCCTTGGCCAGGGCCTTGGCCAGCGCCTCGCGGTCGGCCACCTTGCCGCCCACGGCCTTCACGGCCGCGTCCATGGCGCTGATGACGTCGAAGGCCTGTGCGGCGTAGATGGACGGGTAACGCCCGCCGTACTCCTTGCGGAAGGCGGCCACGAAGGCCTTGTTCGGTGCATTGTCCAGGTCATGCGCCCAGTGCGAGGTGTTGAACAGGCCCAGCATGGGCTCGCCCACCGCGCCGATGATGTCCTCGTCGGCCGAGAAGCCGCTGGTCACCAGCATGATGTCCTTGGACAGGCCAGCCCCCACGAACTGCTTGATGAAGTTGATGCCCATGGCGCCGGGCAGGAAGAAGTACACCGCCTCGGGCTTGGCGGCACGCAGCTGCGCCAGCTCGGTCGCGTAGTCGAGCTGGCCGACCTTGGTGTAGATCTCGTCGAGCACCGTGCCCTTGAACTTGCGCTTGAAGCCGGTCAGGCCATCCTTGCCCGCGGGGTAGTTGGGGGCGATCAGCACCATGCGGCCAAAGCCGCGGTCGGCCGCGAACTGGCCGGCGGCCTCGTGGTACTGGTCGTTCTGGTAGGCCGTGCCGAAAAAGTAGGCGTTGCACTGCGCGCCGGCCAGCTGGCTCGGGCCCGCGTTGTTCGACAGGTAAGGCACCTTGGCCGCGAACAGCGTGGGCGCCACGGCCAGCGCCACGTTGGAGGCGATGGGGCCGGTGAACAGGTCGATCTTCTCGCGCTGCACGAAGCGGTCCACCAGTTGCTTGGCCTGGTCAGGGCTGCCGGCCATGTCGGTCTGCAAGAACTCCACCGGCTGGCCACCGAGCTTGCCCGCGAGCTGCTTGATGGCCAGGTTGAAGCCGTCGCGCGCATCGGCACCGGGGCCGGAGAACGGACCCGAGATGTCGAGCGCCATGCCGACCTTGATGGGGCCCTGCTGCGCCATGGCCGTGAAGCTGGCGCAGGCGGCCAGGGTGGCCAGGGCGGCTGCGCCCAGGCGGTTGCGAAGCGAGGTGCGGGAGAGTTGTGCCATCTTCGATCCTTATCCATCAACAAAAAAGAGAGCCAGGGGGCTGGGCAGTCGGGGCGTCAGAGACCGACCTCGACGCGCCCCGCCACCACGCGCACCGGGAACGTGCGCACCGCTTCGGTGACCGGCGCCTTGCAGGGCGCCCCCGTGCGGATGTCGAAGGTGCCCTGATGCAAGGGGCATTCCACACAGCCGTCTTCCACCCAGCCATCGGACAATTTGGCGGCGCCATGGGTGCACAGGTCGTACAGGGCGAACAGCCCCTCCCCGTCGCGGAACACCGCCACGGGCAGCCCCTGCACCACCACGGGCCACACGGCGCCGTCCGGGAAATCCTCGGGCTCGCCCACGTCGTGCCAGGCGGCTACCGCGCCCTGCTCCAGTGCCTTGTCGGTCGTTGTCTGCATGGTGCGGGTCCTCAGATGGGGGTGGCGAGCAGGGTGGCCACGCGCGAGGTGTCGTACACCACGCGCTTGCTGCGGTAGCGCCACTCGCCCTGGTGCTGCACCACCTCGTCGAGGTAGGTGCCGGCCTGGTAGACGCTGGATTCGCCGGCCGCGCCGGTGATCACCACCACGTAGCTCGACTGGGTGTGCACCACGCCATCCTTCACCGCGGTGATCACCAGGCCCGAGGTGCCGTGGCGATAGACATGGTCCTCGTAGATGTTGGCGTGGCGCAGCGAGAGCACGCGGTCGCGCAGCATGCCGGCATTGCGGCAGTACATGATGGGCGCGGGAAAGCCCGCATCGAAGTTCTCCTTGGGGATGATCTCGTAGCGTCCCTCTTCGACGAAGAAGCCGGGCCACTCTTCGAGGCGGTTGTTGTCGAGCGCGCTCACGTAGCGGTGCTGCAGCTCCAGCAGTTCGGTCCACAGCTGCAGGCGCTCCTGGCGGCTGATGCCGATGGGGGCGGTGGGGGTGGTCATCGTGGTCATGGCGTGCGGTCCTTCAGTAGCCCATCAGTCCCTGGTAACCCACCCAGAAGCGGCGGATCAGGTTCTCGGTGATCACGGTGTCCATCTGCTCGGGCGCCTCGCGCGCCATGGCGATGTAGGAATGCTTGTCGCCATCGCGCACGGTGCCGCGCTGCACCAGCTCGGTGGCCTCGGTGTCCTCCATGGAGATGTAGCCCGCCGGCCCCACCAGGTTGGCCTGCAGCAGGCGCAGCTCGCGCAGCTCGGGCGTGTCGTCGGCATAGCCGAAGAAATGGAACACCAGCTCGAAGTTGCCCGGCCCCTTGGGCAGCAGTTGGCGCGCCACCAGCGTGTTGTGGATCTGCTGCACCACCAGTTGCGGAAAGATCGGTTGGATGTGGTTGGTGGTCATCTCGTCGAACTCCTTGATCTGGCCGAGCAAGGTGGGCTCTTCGAGCGTGAAGCCCTCGTCCATGGAGCGGATGTTCTGCGCGCTGTAGGCGGCGGCGGTGTCTGTCTCCACCTCGGGCTTGGTGACGGTGATGATGCTGTGCAGGCCGTGCGTCGCATCGGGAATGGAGCGCGCCTTCATCCCCACGCGGAAGATGTTGAAGGTGGTGTGGAACAGGTGCAGCAGGCTGGCGTGGTAGGGGTCCTTCACGTTCTCGAAGTACAGCTTCCAGTTCGACTTGGAGTACTGGCGCGTGCAGCCCAGGTAGACGATGGGCTTGTGGAAGATGCGGTCGATCCACGGGCGCATCTGCTCGCCCAGGTACTCGGGCAGCGGCGGCGTCTCGTCGCTGAAGGTGGCGAACAGCAGGCCCTTGTAGCTGTCCACCCGCAGCTTCTGCAGGCCGTGCTCTTCGGTCTTGAAGTCCTTGGGCATGCCGACCATGCCCTTCTGCCCACGGCGGAACGGCACGCCCTGCAGGTCGCCGTTGGCGGCAAAGCTCCACTGGTGGTACACGCAGGTGTGGCTGGCGGCGTTGCCGCGCTTTTCGCGGCACACCATGGCGCCGCGGTGGGCACAGCGGTTGACCCAGCAGGCCAGGCCCTCGGCCGTGCGCGTGACCACCACAGGGGTATCGCCGACAAAGGTGGACTTGAAGTCGCCCACATTCGGGATCTCGGCTTCCAGCCCCATAAAGCTCCACACCGGGCCACGGAAGATGCGCTCCTGCTCGCGGTCATAGACCTCCTGCGAGCTGAACACCCGGTAGGGCACGTTGGAGCCATCGGGCTGCGGAAAGAAGACCTGGCGCTGGGCCTTGAGCGAGGCGGGTGGCGCAACTTCGACGACGGGGATTTCAGACATGGGAGCGACCTCTTCGATTGGGTTGCCTCCATGCTAGAAATCAACGCCCTGCCCCGCTATCCACTATCGGCACGCGGCGCTGCGGGCCTGTCCGGTTCTTGCAAATGTGCGGTGGTGGCCCGCTCAGTTGACGGCGGTCTGGCTCGGCAGCTCGCCAAAGCGCTCGCGGTAGTAGCTGGAAAAACGCCCCAGGTGGCCAAAGCCGAACTCCAGCGCCGCATCCGTCACGCAGTGGCCGGGGCGCTCCATCAGGCGCGCACGCACGGCATCGAGCCGCATGTTGCGCAGCAGCGCCATGGGCGATTCGCCGTGGTGGCGCTGGCACAGTGCATTCAGCCCGCGCACGCTGACACCAGCGGCGCGCGCCAGGTCCTCCAGCGCCACGGGTGCGCACAGGCGGCTGCGCATGTAGGCGTCGAGCCGGTCCAGCCGGCCCATGTCGCTTGGCGGAACGGGGCTCGCGGCGTCAATGTCCATCGCCCCCAGCGACAGCAGCGGCGCAGCCGGCACCGGCACGCTCTGCGCGCAGGAGGCCAGGAACAGCGCCACATTGCTCTCCATGTGGTCCACCCAGCGCGCATGCGCCGTGCTTTCCACCGCCTGCTGGCTCACGTGCAGCAGCGATTGCATGAGGAAGTGCCACTGCTGGCCTTGCCCCGCGCTCAGCGGCAGCAGCGGGTGCACGAAGGTCGAGTCGCCCGCCAGCGACTCGGGCGCCCAGGCGCGCAGCAGGCTGCACGGCACCTTGAGGATGAGCTGGCGCGCGCCCTGCTGCCAGTGCATGTGCAGGTTGTGGCGCGGCGCGATCAGCGCAGCGGCACCGGCGGGCAGGCGCACGGGCACGCCATCGGACACCAACTGCGCCGTGCCCGAGAGCGAGAGGTGCACCAGCACGAAATCGTCGAACGGGCGCGGGCGGATCTCCACCTCCGCACCGTATTGCAGCATGAACAGCTGCAACTGGCGCACGCGCACCTTGGACAGCGCCGTGGCCACGGGCCCACCGCACCATTTCAGCCCATGGTCCGAGAACTCGCGCGCCACCAGGTCGTGGGAGTCCACCCGCAGGTCCGACGTGAAGACCGGGCGCTGCTGCAGCGCCGACAGATCCAGGGACAGGGCGGACATGGGAACCATCGGACAGAGACCTCGCGTGGGAAGGGACGCAGCTCGCATCGGGGCGCACCGCTTTGATGTGCATCAACCGCAGCAATTTCCATACCCATGTGCCGGCAGGCGCCCATGCGACACCCCCACGGCCATGCCAGGCGGGCTGCCGACGTACCATCGGAGCCAGACCCGTCCATCCCTCCCCTTCGCGTTCCATGTACTCCACCGTCCGCCCCTCGCGCAGCGAGTTCGTCCCCATCCGCACCCTCAAGTACCACGTCCGCCACTGGGGCGAGGCCTCCCAGGACCCGGCCAGGCCCCCGCTGGTCCTGGTGCACGGCTGGATGGACGTGGGCGCCTCCTACCAGTTCGTGGTGGATGCCTTCTCGGCCGCGTTTGCCGAGGGCCGGCACATCATCGCGCCCGACTGGCGGGGCTTCGGCCTGAGCAAGCTGCCGGCCCCATGCGACCACTACACCTTTCCCGACTACCTGGCCGACCTGGACATGCTCCTGGACCACTACGTCGGCGACCGCCCCGTGGACCTGGTGGGCCACAGCATGGGCGGCAACATCGCCATGATGTATGCGGGGGTGCGGCCCGGGCGCATCCGCCGGCTGGTCAACCTGGAGGGCTTCGGCATGCCGGCCACGAAACCCGAGCAGGCGCCCAAACGCTACGCCCAGTGGATCGACGAGATCAAGAAGCTGCAGCAGGGCGAGATGGCCCTCAAGGCCTATGACGGCGTTGAAGGGGTGGCCCAGCGCCTCATGAAGACCAACCCGCGCCTGTCGCAGGACAAGGCCGACTGGCTGGCCCAGCACTGGGCCGAGCCCAATGCACTGGGCCGCTGGGAGATCCTGGGCGACCCGGCGCACAAGATCACCAGCTCGCAGCTGTACCGGCTGGACGAGGCCCTGGCCCTGTATGCGCAGATCGAGGCCCCGGTGCTGGCCGTGGAGGCCAGCGACGACAGCCTGGGCCAGTGGTGGAAGGGCCGCTATGCCCTGCCCGAATACCACCAGCGCCTGACCCATGTGCGCGACTGCCGCACGGCCGTGGTGCAGGATGCCGCCCACATGCTGCACCATGACCAGCCGGCAGCGGTGGCCCGGCTGATCGAAGAACACCTGTCCTGAAGCGGCCTGTAACGTCGGGTTTCCACCGGTGCAAGGGGCTTTGCCAGGCCCGCCCCCGGTCCGTGAGAAAATGGTTGATTCGGAAGATGCCGAACCCGCGTTCGCGCCGCCCCATGCGGCCTTGTGCGGGCGGGACAGGCAGCGCCGCCAGCCAGGCTGCCAGGGCCTTGCCACCGCCATGCGCGGGGCACCCATGGTGCATCGACCACCCTACAGAACCGAACAACCATACGACAGGACACCATCATGGACGCAGAACGCATCAACCTCATCGGCACCACCCTCGACGACCTGGCTCTGCGCACGGCAGAGTTACGGAGGTATCTTTGACTTCGATGCCAAATTCGAACGCCTGAGAACCGTCAACGCCTCGCTGGAAGACCCTGCGGTCTGGAACGACCCGAAGAAGGCCCAGGAGCTGGGCAAGGAGCAGAAGTCCCTGTCCAGCGTGGTCGTCACGCTGGACAAGCTTACCCGCGAGCTGGCCGACAACGCCGAGCTGTACGAGATGAGCAAGGAGGAAGGCGACGAGCCCGGCCTGATGACCATCGAGGCCGAGACCGCCAAGCTGCGCCCGCTGATCGAGGAACTGGAGTTCCGCCGCATGTTCAGCAACGAGGCCGACCCGCTCAACTGCTTTGTCGACATCCAGGCCGGCGCCGGCGGCACCGAGGCCTGCGACTGGGCCAGCATGCTGCTGCGCCAGTACCTCAAGTACGCCGAGCGCAAGGGCTTCAAGACCACGGTGGAAGACGAAACCCCGGGCGACGTGGCCGGCATCAAGAGCGCCACGATCAAGATCGAGGGCGAGTACGCCTTCGGCCTGCTGCGCACCGAGACCGGCGTGCACCGCCTGGTGCGCAAGAGCCCGTTCGACAGCTCGGGCGGCCGCCACACCTCGTTCGCCTCGCTCTTCGTCTACCCCGAGATCGATGACTCCATCGAGATCAACATCAACCCGGCCGACGTGCGCACCGACACCTTCCGCGCATCAGGCGCGGGTGGCCAGCACATCAACAAGACCGACTCGGCCGTGCGCCTGACGCACATCCCGACCGGCATCGTGGTGCAGTGCCAGGACGGCCGCAGCCAGCACAGCAACCGCGACGTGGCATGGCAGCGCCTGCGCAGCCGGCTGTACGACTTCGAGATGCGCAAGCGCATGGAAGAGCAGCAAAAGCTCGAGGACACCAAGACCGACGTGGGCTGGGGCCACCAGATCCGCAGCTATGTGCTGGACAACAGCCGCATCAAGGACCTGCGCACCGGCGTGGAAATCTCGGCCACGCAGAAGGTGCTGGACGGCGACCTGGACGCCTTCATCGAAGCCTCGCTCAAGCAGGGCGTGTGATGCAGCGCGACGCAGCAGCCGCCACCACTGTCGAAACCACGGCCCCAGGCCGCAGCGCGATGCCCGTCGAAGCCTTCATCTTCGACATGGACGGCACCATGATCGACTCCATGCCCTGGCACGCCAAGGCCTGGGTGGAGTTCGCGCGCCGCCGCGGCATGGCCATTGATGTGCCCGACCTGATGGCCCGCACCACGGGCCGCAACGGCACCGAGTGCATCCGCGAGCTGCTGCAGCGCGAGGTGGAGCAGGCCGAGGCCGATGCCCTCACGCGCGAGAAGGAAGACATCTACCGCGAGCTGTTCGGCCCCTCGTTCACCGAGGTGGCGGGCTTTCGCAGCTTTGCGGCCCATGCCGCGGTGCAGGGCTACAAGCTGGCGGTGGGCACGGCGGGCGACATCCACAACGTGGCCTTCGCCATGGCGCGCCTGTCCATGGAGCCCGAGCCGCTGACCATCGTGCGCGGCGACGAGGGCCTGCCGGGCAAGCCGCAGCCGGCCATCTTCCTCTAAGCGGCACGCCGCATCGGCGTGGCGCCCGAGCGCTGCGTCGTCTTCGAGGACGCGCCCTTCGGCATCGAGGCCGCGCGCCGCGCGGGCATGCATGCCGTGGCGGTGTTCAGCACCCACAGCGCGCAGGAACTCGCCGGCCCGCACGTGCTGGCTGCCGTGCGCGACTACAACGAACTCATGAACACCGACTTTCTGGAGCGCATCCATGTTGCCATCGCATAACGCCGACGCCAGCGGAGCGGGCCCGGCCACCGCCATCCGCCGCGAGGACTACACCGCCCCCGCCTACTGGATCGACAGCGTCGAGCTGACCTTCGACCTGGACCCGGCCAAGACGCGCGTGCTCAACCGCATGACGCTGCGCCGCAACCCCGACGTGGCCGAGCAGCCGCTCAAGCTCGACGGCGAGGACCTGAACCTCGCGCGCGTGCTGGTCAACGGCCAGGGCACTTCGTTCAAGATGGAAGGCACCCGCCTGGTGCTGGAGAACCTGCCCACCGGCACCGATGCCTTCGCGCTCGAAATCTTCACCACCTGCTGCCCCGCCAAGAACACGCACCTGATGGGCCTGTACGTGAGCCAGGGCACTTTCTTCACGCAGTGCGAGGCCGAGGGCTTCCGCCGCATCACCTACTTCCTGGACCGCCCCGACGTGATGGCCAGCTACACCGTCACCCTGCGCGCCAACAAGGCCCAGTACCCGGTGCTGCTGTCCAACGGCAACCTGGTTGAAAGCGGCGACCTCGATGAAGGCCGCCACTTCGCCAAGTGGGTGGACCCGCACAAGAAGCCCTGCTACCTGTTCGCCCTGGTGGCGGGCAAGCTGGTGGCGCGCGAGCAGAAGATCCGCGCCCGTGCTGGCACGGACCACCTGCTGCAGGTCTACGTGCGCCCGGGCGACCTGGGCAAGACCGAGCACGCCATGAACTCGCTGATGGCCAGCGTGGCCTGGGACGAGGCGCGCTTCGGCCTGCCGCTGGACCTGGAGCGCTTCATGATCGTCGCCACCAGCGACTTCAACATGGGCGCCATGGAGAACAAGGGCCTGAACATCTTCAACACGAAGTACGTTCTGGCCAGCGAATCGACCGCCACCGACGTGGACTTCGCCAACATCGAGAGCGTGGTCGGCCACGAGTACTTCCACAACTGGACCGGCAACCGCGTGACCAGCCGCTACTGGTTCCAGCAGAGCCTGAAGGAAGGCCTCACCGTCTTCCGTGACCAGGAGTTCAGCCAGGACCTGGCGGGCAGCCCCTCGGCCCGCGCCGTCAAGCGCATCGAGGACGTGCGCGTGCTGCGCACCGCCCAGTTCCCCGAGGATGCCGGCCCCATGGCCCACCCGGTGCGGCCCGACAGCTACATCGAGATCAACAACTTCTACACCGTCACCATCTACGAAAAAGGTGCCGAGGTGGTGCGCATGATGCACACCCTGGTGGGCCGCGAAGGATTCGCCCAGGGCATGAAGCTGTATTTCGAGCGCCACGACGGCCAAGCCGTGACCTGCGACGACTTCGCCCAGGCCATTGCCGACGCCAACCCGCAAAGCGACCTGGCGCGCCTGCTGCCCCAGTTCAAGCGCTGGTACAGCCAGGCCGGCACGCCGCGCGTGAAGGCCACGGGCAGCTACGATGCCGCCGCGCGCAGCTACACGCTGACCCTGTCGCAAAGCTGCGCGCCCACCCCGGGCCAGGCCGAAAAGCTGCCCTTCGTGATCCCGGTCAACCTGGGCCTGCTCACGCTCGACGGCGCCGCCCTGCCCTTGCAACTGCAGGGCGAGGACGCCGCCAGCGCGCCATCGCGCACCGTGGTGCTGACCGAGGCCTCCCAAACCCTGGTGTTCACCGGCCTCGATGCCGCGCCCGTGCCCTCGCTGCTGCGCGACTTCAGCGCCCCCGTGGTGCTGGACATCGACTACAGCGACGAGCAGTTGCTTACCCTGCTGGCCAACGACCCCGACGCCTTCAACCGCTGGGAAGCCGGCCAGCGCCTGGCGCTGCGCACCTCCATCCACGCAATCACCGGCAGCGGCCCGAGCAGCGGCGACATCCTGCCCGCGGCCGTGGTCGATGCATTGCGCGGCGTGCTGCGCAACCCGGTGCTCGATGCGGCCTTCAAGGAACTGGTGCTCACCCTGCCGTCCGAGACCTACATCGCCGAGCAGCTCGACGTGGTGGACCCGCAGCGCATCCACGCCGTGCGCGAAGCCATGCGCGAACAGCTCGCCCTGGCCCTCAAGGCCGACTGGGAATGGGCGTGGGACCAGAACCAGGACACCGGCGGCTACAGCCCCGACCCGGTCTCCTCGGGCCGCCGCTCGCTCAGCGGCATGGCATTGCACATGCTGTGCATCGCCGCCCAGCGCACGGGCGACGAGGTCTGGCCCGGCAAGGCCTACCAGCGCTTCAAGGTGGCCAGCAACATGACCGACCGCTTCAACGCGCTCACGGCCCTGGTGGCCAGCGGCAGCGTGCACGCGGCCCCGGCGCTGGCGCGCTTCCACGCCCTGTTCAAGGACGAACCCCTGGTCATCGACAAGTGGTTCGCCCTGCAGGCCGGCGCGCCCGACAAGGGTGGCAATGTGCTGCCCGCCGTGCGCCAGCTGATGCAGCACCCGGACTTCAGCCTGAAGAACCCGAACCGCGCGCGCAGCGTGATCTTCAGCTACTGCAGCGCCAACCCCGGCGCCTTCCACCGCACCGACGCGGCCGGCTATGTGTTCTGGAGCGACCGCGTGATCGAGCTCGACGCCATCAACCCGCAGGTCGCCGCCCGCCTGGCGCGCGCGCTCGACCGCTGGAAGAAGCTGGCCGAACCCTGGCGCACGGCCGCCCGCGAGGCGATTGCCCGCGTGGCCACACGCCCGGACCTGAGCAACGACGTGCGCGAGGTGGTCACCCGCGCGCTGGCAGACTGACGACAAGCGACACACCATGGCATTCACCGATTCCGCGCAGGAGTTCGCGCGGCGCTTCAACCAGTTGCTCGACACGGTGTACGACGCCGACGCCATGTTCAGCGGCTCGGCCATGTCGGCCGACCTGGCCGCCCTGCGGCCTCTGGCCGAAGGCCTGGGCGCAGAGTCGCCCGAGCTGGCCCAACTGCTGTGGCTGCAGTTCGTGGTGTATTCCAAGCGCCAGATGGACGACGAGGGCCTGCCCCTGGGGCTGCGCTCGCTGGCCATCCGCTCGGCGCTGGGCGACCTCACCACGGCGGACCGCTGCCAGAAGCACTACGCCATCGGCGAATCGGCGCTGCAGTCCGAAGAGTACGACACCGCCATCGAGCACCTGCGCCAGTCGGCCCACTGGGCCGAGCAGGAGGGTGCCACGCTGAGCGCAGACCAGAAGCTGGGCATCCGCGAAGAGATCGGCTATGCCCTGCACGAGGCCGGCCGCTTTGCCGAGGCCCTGGCACACAACCAGCAGTTGCTGGCCGACGCACGGCAGGTATTCGGCTCCGACACCGACCAGCGCCTGGCAGGCCTGGTGAACAACCTGGCGCAGAACGCCTACGAACTGGGTGACCCTACCCAGGCACAGCACTACCTGCAGCAGCGGCTGGCCCTGGGCCAGGCCCTCAAGGACGATGGCATCGTGCTGGACACCCTGTTCCAGCAAGGCGTGCTGGCCCATGAGACCGGCGACAGCGCCCTGGCGCACAGCCTGCTCCAGCAGCGGGTGGCCATCGCCCGCGCCAGCGGCGACGAAGACCTGCTGGAAGAAGCAGAGGCCACGCTGGCCGAGCTGTCCGAGCGCGAGCAGCAATCCAAATAATCCAAAACCCGCCAAGGACGATTCAACGATGAGTTCCCGCATATCCCTCACCCGCTACCTCGTCGAACAGCAGCGCATCGACGGGCACATCCCTTCCCAACTGCGCCTGCTGCTCGAAGTGGTGGCGCGCTCGTGCAAGAGCATCAGCCAGGCCGTCAACAAGGGCGCCCTGGGCGGCGTGCTCGGCTCGGCATCGAGCGAAAACGTGCAGGGCGAGATCCAGAAGAAGCTGGACATCATCGCCAACGAGGTGCTGATCGAAGCCAACGAATGGGGCGGCCACCTGGCGGCCATGGCCTCGGAAGAAATGGACGGCATCTACCTGGTGCCCAACCGCTACCCGCAGGGCGAATACCTGCTGCTGTTCGATCCCCTCGATGGCTCGAGCAACATCGACGTCAACGTGAGCATCGGCACCATCTTCAGCGTGCTCAAGAAGCCCGACGACGACCGCGGCGTCGAGGCCGGCGACTTCCTGCAGCCCGGCACCGCCCAGGTGGCCGCGGGCTACTGCATTTACGGCCCGCAGACCACGCTGGTGCTGACCGTGGGCGACGGCGTGGCCATGTTCACGCTGGACCGCGAGCAAGGCTCCTTCGTGCTCACCGAAGAGAACGTGCGCATTCCGGACGACACCAAGGAATTCGCCATCAACATGAGCAACATGCGCCACTGGGACGAGCCCGTGAAGCGCTACATCGACGAATGCCTGCAGGGCAAGGACGGGCCGCGCGGCAAGGACTTCAACATGCGCTGGATCGCCAGCATGGTGGCCGATGTGCACCGCATCCTCACGCGCGGCGGCATCTTCATGTACCCCTGGGACAAGCGCGAGCCCAACAAGCCCGGCAAGCTGCGCCTGATGTACGAGGCCAACCCCATGTCCTGGCTGATCGAGCAGGCCGGCGGCGCGGCCACCAACGGCAAAGAGCGCATCATGGATATAGTGCCCACGCAGTTGCATGAACGCGTCAGCGTGATCCTCGGATCAAAAAATGAAGTGGAACGCGTGACAAGCTATCATTCCACGCTATAATCTAAGTCTTACGCCGGTGTAGCTCAGTCGGTAGAGCAGCTCATTCGTAATGAGAAGGTCGGGTGTTCGATTCATCTCTCCGGCACCAAACGCAAAGCCCCTGAGTCGCAAGAGTCAGGGGCTTTTTGCATGGCACCATGCCACGAGGAGCCTACCGTGAGCCAATCCCTCGATCTCGATCTTCTGCGCAGCCTTGTCGCCGTTGCCGAAACCGGCGTGCTGGGCAAGGCCGCAGCGCGCGTCGGGCGCACGCAGTCGGCGCTGAGCATGCAGATGCAGCGGCTGGAAGACGTGGCCGGCCAACCCCTGCTGCACCGCACGGCCCGCGGCGTGACGCTGACCGCGGCGGGCGAGCGGCTGGTGCAGCACGCGGGCGAGTTGCTGCGCAAGCACGACGAGGCGCTCGCCGAACTGCGCGGCACGCAGATCTCCGGCGTGCTGCGCTTGGGCTGTCCGGACGACTATGCCGCCGTGTTCCTGCCCTACCTGCTCCAGGGCTTCGCCAGCCTGCACCCCCGCGTGCAGATGGAGGTGGCATGCGCCCCGACGCCCCGGCTGCTGGAGCTGGTGGCCAGGCGTGCGGTCGACCTGGCGCTGGTGTCTGTGCAACAGGGCCGTGGCGATGGAGAAAAAGATGAAGTGGTGCGCAGCGAGCCCCTGGTGTGGGTGGCCCGGCGCGGTACGGCACTGGCGGCCATGGCCCCCCTGCCCCTGGCCCTGGGTGCGCCGGACGCCCTCGACCACCAACTTCCCCTGCGCGCCCTAAAGGCCGCGGGCCGCAGCTACCGCATCGCCTATGCCAGCAGCAGCCTCATGGGGCTGGTCGGCATGGCCCGCTCCGGGCAGGCCGTCACCGTGCTCACGCGCACCGCAGTGCCGGACGACCTGGAGATCCTCACCCCAGCCCACGGGCTTCCCGAGCTGCCCAGCGTGGGCATCACGCTGGCCTTCGACCGCACCCAGCCCTCCGCGCTCACCGCGGCGTTTGCAGCCCACGTGCACCGGTTCCTCCCGCTGGCCTGAAGGCCCGTCACCCGCAAGGGCCGGCCATCACCGCCCCTGATGCCGCGCATCAGAATTATTCGCTTCCCGGGCCGGGTTCGCGTCCCTAAGCTGGCAGGACGACAAACCACCCCGCCAGAGAGGCCCCATGTCACGCAACACCAACCCCACGTTCTGGGACAACGCCCGCAAGCACCTGATCCGCTATGGCGGCAGCTTCGAGCCCCTGATCATCGAGCGCGCCCAGGGCAGCTTCGTCTACGACGCCGATGGCCGTGCCATCCTCGACTTCACCTCGGGCCAGATGAGTTCGCTGCTGGGCCATGGCCACCCGGAGATCGCCCAGGTGGTGGCCGAGCATGCGCGCAACCTGGACCACCTGTTCAGCGGCATGCTCAGCCGCCCGGTGGTGGACCTGGCCACGCGGCTGGCGGAGATCGCGCCCGAGGGCCTGAGCCGCTCCATGCTGCTGAGCACCGGGGCGGAAGCGAACGAAGCCGCCATCAAGATGGCCAAGCTGTACACCGGCAAGTACGAGGTCGTGAGCTTCGCCCAGTCATGGCACGGCATGACCGGGGCCGCCGCCTCGGCCACCTACAGCGCCGGGCGCAGGGGCTACGGTCCGGCGGCCGTGGGCTCCTTCGCCATCCCCGCGCCCTACCCCTACCGGCCCCGCTTCGAGCGCAACGGCGCTTTCGACTGGCAGGCCGAACTCGACTACGCTTTCGAGCTGATCGACCAGCAGTCCAGCGGCAACCTGGCGGCCTTCATCGCCGAGCCCATCCTCAGCTCCGGTGGGCTGATCGATCTGCCGACCGGCTACCTGGCAGCCCTGAAAAAGAAATGCACCGAGCGCGGCATGCTGCTGATCGTGGACGAGGCCCAGACCGGCGTGGGCCGCACCGGCCTCATGTTCGCCTGCAACCGCGATGGCGTGGCCCCGGACATCCTCACGCTGTCGAAGACACTGGGGGCGGGCCTGCCGCTCTCCGCCGTGCTGACCTCTGCCCAGATCGAGGAAACCTGCCACGAGCGCGGCTTCCTGTTTTACACCACGCATGTCTCCGACCCGCTGCCGGCCGCCGTCGGCCTGAAGGTGCTGGAGGTGGTCACGCGCGACGGCCTGGTGGAGCGCGCCAGGGTGGCCGGGCAGCGCCTGGAGGCAGGCCTGCGCTCGCTGCAGGCCGAGTTCGACTGCATCGGCGACGTGCGCGGCCGCGGCCTGCTGCTGGGCGTGGAAATCGTCAAGAGCAAGACCGGCAAGCAGGTGGCCCCCGAACTCGGCTCGGCGATCACCCGCGCCTGCATGGCGCTGGGCCTGAGCATGAACATCGTGCAGTTGCCAAGCATGGGCGGCGTCTTCCGGATCGCACCGCCGCTCACGGTCAGCGACTCGGAGATCGATCTCGGCCTGTCCCTGCTCAAGCAGGCCATCGAGAAAGCCGCCTGAACAGCCAGCCCGGCAGCCGCACCGGAACAGAAGACGGGTATGCCCGCCTGCGGTGGTGCATCCACGACGAACCGGCAAACGTCAACAACCGTCAGTTGGTGGCGTTTACCGGCCTTTTCGAGGCCATGCGACCCGACCGTGCGGGCATACTGGATGCGGTCAACGATTGCAGCAGACATGAGCCCATCTTTCGCCCCAACCTTGCAGACCCCGGCCATGGACCGGAGCGTGCACGAGCGCAGAAGCGGCACGGACCGCCGCCAGCGGGAAGACGGCCCGCCCGGCAAGCACGAACGCCGCCGCTCCATAGAACACCGCCAGCCCGAAGTGCGCGAGCTGTATCTTTCACACGAGGAAATGCTGGCACTGGGCTTTGGACGGGCACCATCGCCCGCAGTGCAGCAACGGCCTGGCTGAGGCGTAAGAACCTGTTCAATGAACCCGGCAGGCGAGCCAGCGCCTGCCCTCCCCCTTCAGTTCATCTGCGTCTGGTAGGCGTCGCGCGCACTCAGCACCCGGTGGGCCACCATGTCAAGCGCCGGGCGCACGTTGCCCTGCTTGTCCGTCCAGACCTTGGGCGTGATGGAGCCGGCCACGGAGATGGACTCCCCGTCGTGCAATTGCTCCATGGCCATGCACACATCGTCATCGAACGCGATGACGTTGACGAACAGCATCTCACCTTCCGCACTGGGGGCCCGCACCTTGGCCACCATGTAGGGCTTACCCACCTTGTCAAGACGGCGCTCTGGACCCCCGTACAGGCGGCCCGAAATCAGTCCATCGATCATGCAATCCCCACTGAGCACTTGTTGTCGTTGTCGGGGCCACCACCCCACCCCACCCGGCTGAACAGGACACGCACCAAGGCCTGCCATGCGCACACACAAAAAAGCCCAGGACCACGGGCACTGGGCTTTCATTGCCAATGGCAGGTCATCGGTGCTGCGCAACGTCCTTCAGGCAGTCTCGGGCACGACTGCCATCGCCTGGACCATGCCACCGAACCACCCGGTACCCAGGCATGCCGACACCTGTGTGCGCAACCCCCACGGCCATCCCACAGCCTGTACCTATTGTAACCATCGGCCTGGATGCAAGGGGCTTTCGCCGGGCAGGTGCGGCGGCGGCGCGACAGCTGACCAGCACGGCCCGGGCGGGTGCGGCTCCCCGCGGTGCAGGGCAGCGCGGTCCACCGGGATTTGAAGCCACCCCACAAACCGGTCACAATGGCCCTGCAACCTCCACCAGTTCACACCCACCATCTTTCGAGAGGGGCTACCATGACTGTTCTGGACGACGCCAGCATCGAACTGCCCTGTCCGCACTGCCAGCAGACCGTCAAGGAACGGCTGGGCAGGCTCAAGCTGAACCCGCGCATCACCTGCCCGCGGTGCCGCCGCACCAGTGAGGTCCAGCCCGAGCAGCTGCAGCGCGCCACCCACAAGCTCACCCAGGCTTTTGCCAACATCCAGCAGTCGCTGGCCCGGCTGGGGCGCTAAAGGCCCGCTCCAGGGCACCCCACGCTCCTCGGGTGCGCGGGCGAAACCACCGGCTGCAGCGCCGGCTACAACACCGGCTTGGCAGGGGGATTGTTGGCAGAACCGGGTACAGCAGCGTCTGCGGGGGTCGCCGGCGCGGGCACTACATCGGCTGTCGATGCGGCAGGCGGGCCGCCAACCGGCGCCACCACGGCGGCGGGCGGCGTCCACTCCATCGCCAGGTAGCGCTGGCGCACCGAGTCCGGCGTCTGGCTGCAGACGTGCTGCCCCACCCGCACGAGCTCAGGCACGCGCACACACAGGCCCGGCGAGTGCCGGAACGGGGTGGTTGTGTATTCGTCCACGTAGCGCATCTCGCCATCACCCAGCCGCACGGTGTAGCGGAACTGGTAGCGCGACTGCGGCCTGCGGTCCGTGGCCGAACCAATGGCCGCACCCAGCGGCAGCGCAGGCGCCCGGGTGGCACAACCCGCCACGAGGACCAATGCGGCCGCGCCGCCCAGCACCTTAAGGTAGGAACTTGACTGCACGGCCCTTGCCCTCCAGGCTACCCCAGCTCATCATCGAAATGCCCACGTCGCCATAGCGCACCAGCACCACGGCGTCAGCACCCATGGCAGCAGCATTCTCGCGCAGCCTGTCGTTCACGAGTTCGGGTGTCGGCGCGGGATGGAAGGCCGTGGTCTTGTTGACCTTGACGGTGATCTGGCCAAGAGAAGTCTTCGACCTTGCGGTCGCAGAACTTACCAGAAACACATGGATACATAAACAAAAATGGGTTGCGCTGCCGGCGGCGAGCACCCATGCGAGGCCAAGGCTGCCCAAGGGCTCCGTGCAGGTACCGGGATGAAGGAAAGCATGACCACCAGAACGCGATGGCAAGGCCGCTGGCCGGCAACACCCGGTGTGCCGATCGCCAGGCTGCCGCAGGCGAGCGCACAAAGAAAAACGGGCTACCGCTTGTGGCGATAGCCCGTTGTTCATCGGAAAAAAATGGTCGGCGTGGCGGGATTCGAACTCGCGACCCCTTGCACCCCATGCAAGTGCGCTACCAGGCTGCGCTACACGCCGACAAGACTTAGATTATATGCACAAATTTGGCTAGTTCGGAGAAAGTAGGGCTCGAATCTCAAATAATTCCTGGCGCACTGCATTCGAGTCGAAAACAAAGGCCGACGAACCGATGGACAGCGCAATCGCATCATCGATCAGCATGCTCGGCGGTTCGATGTACGGCGCATCGGGATCGCCCTGCCCCACTTCGCTGCGCGCCGGCAGGGCCAGCTCCTGCAGCTTGTTGCGGGCACCGCTGATGGTGAAACCCTGTTCATACAGCAGGTCGCGGATACGGCGGATCATGAGCACCTCGTGGTGCTGGTAGTAGCGCCGGTTTCCGCGCCGTTTCATCGGGCGCAGCTGGGTGAATTCCTGTTCCCAATAGCGCAGCACATGCGGCTTCACGCCGCACAGCTCCGCGACCTCACCGATGGTGAAGTAGCGCTTGGCAGGAATGGCGGGAAGCACAGTACCCATGGGTGATTCAGCAATCAAACGGGAAAGCCTGCAAGGGTACTGCAGGCCGGCAGGAACCGCCAGACCGCCAGCCCCGATTCAGCCACCATCAGGCAAAAATTCACAATCCGGCTGCGGCCTGGATCTGTTCCTTGAGCTTGCTGCTGGCGTGGAAGGTCACCACCCGGCGCGCCTGGATCGGGATGGCCTCGCCGGTGCGCGGGTTGCGCCCGGGACGCGGCGCCTTGGTGCGGATCTGGAAGTTGCCGAAGCCCGACAACTTCACGTCGTTGCCCTCCACCAAGCTCTGCGAGACGAGGTCGAAGAAGGCGTCGATCATGTCCTTGGACTCGCGCTTGTTCAGCCCGATCTGGTCGAACAAGAGATCGGCCAGCTGCGCCTTGGTGAGCGCAGGGGTTTCCAGGCTTTCGACTGCAAATTCGATCACGGCATCTCTCCCCGTCAGCATCGTCATGTTGTTGTGTTCGTTCGCTTGGGCTATTGTCGCCGCGATGGTCAGCCGCGCAGCCGCGCGCCCACACGCTGTGTGAGCTGCGTCACAGCCGCCTGCACGGCGGACTCGATCTCGGCCTCGGTCAGCGTGGCTTCATCGCTGCCCAGGGTCAGGCGCACAGCCAGGCTCTTCTCGCCCGGGGCAAGGCCACCGGCCGGCGCTTCCTCCCCAGCCTTGAGCGGCTTGGGGCGGTAGACGTCGAACAGCACGGCAGAGCGCAGCATGCCACCAGGAATGGCCGCCTGCACGGCCGCCACCACCTCGGCATGCGTCACGCGCTCGGCCACCACCACGGCCAGATCGCGCTCCACCGCCTGGTGCTTGGCCACCGGCTTGAACTGCGGCACCACACGCTGCAGCACGGCATCGAGCTCCAGCTCGAACATCACGGGCGCCAGCGGCAGCTCCCACGACTGGCGCCACTGCGGGTGCAGCTCGCCCACGAAACCGATGGGCTGGCCCTGCACCAGCACGCGAGCGCAGCGGCCGGGGTGCATGGCCGGGTGCTCGCCGGGCTCGAAGGTGGCCTTGAGCGGTGCCAGCAGGGCCTCGACATCACCCTTCACGTCGAAGAAGTCGATGCCCTGCTCCTTGCGGCCCCACTGCAGCATGTCGTTGGCGCCATAGGCCACACCGGCCACGCGCATGGGCTGGTGGAAGCCCTCCACCGTGGTGTCGGTGTTCTTCATGCTGGCATCGCGCAGGAACACGCGGCCCAGCTCGAACACACGCACGCGCTCGGCGCGGCGGTCCAGGTTGAACTTGAGCACCTGCAGCAGCGAGCCCAGCAGGCTGGAGCGCATCACGCTCATCTGGCTGGCGATGGGGTTGAGCAGCTTGATCGGCTGGGCGTTGCCCGCCAGCTCGTTCTCCCAGCGCTCTTCCACGAAGCTGAAGTTGATCGTCTCCTGGTAGCCCAGGCCGGCCAGCGTGCGGCGCACGGCGAACGGGCTGCGCGTGGCTTCGGCCGGCAGCTTGGGCGTGATGGGGGCCAGCGGCGGCGTGGTGGGCAGGTTGTTGTAGCCCACCATGCGCGCGACCTCTTCGATCAGGTCTTCCTCGATGGTGATGTCGAAGCGGTAGGCCGGCGGGGTCACGGTCACGGTGCCTTCGCCTTCGCTGAACGGCAGGCCCAGGCGCTTGAACACGTCAGCGCACTGCGCCTGCGTGATCGGCATGCCGATGACCTTGGCCGCACGCGCCACGCGCAGCGTGACGGGTGCGGGCACGGGCACATTCACGCGCTGGTCGTCCAAGGGGCCGCAGGCCGTCTCGGGCGTGCCGCAGATGTCGATCACCAGTTGGGTGATGCGCTCGATGTGCTCCACCGTCAGTTCGGGATCCACGCCGCGCTCGAAGCGGTGGCCGGCATCGGTCGAGAAGTTGTAGCGGCGCGAACGGCCGGCCACGGCCTTGGGCCACCAGAAGGCGGCCTCGATGTAGATGTGCTTCGTGTCGTCGGACACGGCGGTGGCATCGCCGCCCATGATGCCGGCCAGCGACTCGACCTGCTGGCCGTCGGCGATCACTCCGACCTTGTCGTCCACCGTGATGGTGTTGCCGTTGAGCAGCTTGAGCGACTCGCCCGCCTTGCCCCAGCGCACATCCAGCCCGCCATGGATCTTGTCCAGGTCGAAGATATGCGAGGGGCGGCCCAGCTCGAACATCACGTAGTTGGAGATGTCCACCAGCGGCGACACGCCACGCTGACCGCAGCGCGCCAGGCGGTCCAGCATCCACTGCGGCGTGGTGGCGCGCGTGTTCACGTTGCGCACCACGCGGCCGGAGAAGCGGCCGCACAGGTCGGGCGCGCTGATCTTCACGGCCAGCTTGTCGGCGGCCTTGGCCGCCACGGCCGGGAAGGCCGGCTGCGACAGCGGCACGCCCGTCAGCGCCGAGACTTCGCGGGCGATGCCGTACACGCTCAGGCAGTGCGCCAGGTTGGGCGTGAGCTTGAGCGTGAACAGCGTGTCGTCCAGGTTCAGGTGCTCGCGGATGTCCTGGCCCACGGGGGCGCTGGCATCCAGCTCGAGCAGGCCGCCATGGTCTTCCGACAGCTTGAGTTCGCGTGCCGAGCACAGCATGCCCTGGCTTTCCACGCCGCGCAGCTTGCCCACCTTGATGAGAAAGGGCTTGCCGTCGTCGCCGGGCGGCAGCTCGGCGCCCACCAGGGCGCAGGGCACCTTGATGCCCACGCGCGCATTGGGCGCACCGCAGACGATGTTGAGCAGGGCCCCCTGGCCCACATCCACCTGGCACACGCGCAGGCGGTCGGCATCGGGGTGCTGCACGGCTTCCTTGATCTCGCCCACGACGATCTTGGAGAACGGCGGCGCCACAGGGCGCAGCTCTTCCACCTCCAGGCCGGCCATGGTCAGCGTCTCGGCCAGCTCGCCGGTCGAAAGGGGTGGGTTGCAGAACTCACGCAACCAGGATTCAGGGAATTGCATAGTCGAACTCTTGTACGGAAGGTGCCCTGCGCAGCCTCAATGCAGCGCGCGCCAGGGCGAAAACGGCTCGGCGGCCCAGCCTTGCGGCCAGCCTTTACTGGAACTGCGACAAAAAGCGGATGTCGCCGTCGAAGAACAGGCGCAGGTCGTTCACGCCATAGCGCAGCATGGTCAGGCGGTCGGGGCCCATGCCAAAGGCAAAGCCGATGTACTTTTCGGGGTCCAGGCCCATGTTACGCACCACGTTGGGGTGCACCTGGCCGGAGCCCGCCACCTCCAGCCAGCGGCCGGCCAGCGGGCCGGTCTGGAACTGGATGTCGATCTCGGCGCTGGGCTCGGTGAACGGAAAGAAGCTCGGGCGAAAGCGCAGCACCAGATCATCGCTTTCGAAGAAGGTGCGGCAGAAGGCCGTGAAGACCACCTTCAGGTCCTTGAAGCTCACGTTCTCGCCGATCCACAGGCCTTCGCACTGGTGGAACATGGGTGAGTGCGTGGCATCGCTGTCCACGCGGTAGGTGCGGCCCGGCGCGATGACGCGGATCTCGGGCATGGGCAGGCCGGCATCGAGCGCGGCGCGGTGCTGCTTCACATGCTGCACCGCGTGGCGGATCTGCATCGGGCTGGTGTGCGTGCGCAGCAGGTTGGGCGCCTCGGGCGTGCCGCCTTCGACGTAGAAGGTGTCGTGCATGGAACGCGCGGGATGGTCTTCCGGCGTGTTCAGCGCGGTGAAGTTGAACCAGTCGGTCTCGATCTCGGGGCCCTGGGCCACGTCGAAACCCATGGAGCCGAAGATGCCCTCGATGCGCTCGAGCGTGAGCGACACCGGGTGCAGGCCGCCATTGCCGCGCTGGCGCCCTGGCAGGCTCACGTCCAGGGCCTCGGCCTTGAGCTGGACCTGCAGTTCGGCATCGGCCAGCGCCTGGCGGCGCGCGGTCAGCGCGGCCTCGATGGCCTGCTTGGCGACGTTGATGGCGGCGCCGCGGGACTTCTTCTCGTCCACCGACAGCTGGGCCATGCCCTTCATGAGCTCGGTCACGCGGCCCGACTTGCCCAGGAACTGCGCCTTGGCGTTTTCCAGATCAGCAGGGGTGGCGCTTTGGGCAAACAGTTGCGTCGCGCTCTCGACCAGGGTATCCAACTCGTTCATATCGACTCTTGAAAATGAACAAGGGCTAGTGCCTTCACAAGCCCTAGCCCTTGCTGTTATTGCGCAAGCAGCCGTCCGGTGAGAGACGGCCGCCTGTCGTGAACTCAAGCAGCCAGCTTGGCCTTGACTTGCTCCACGATGCTGCCAAAGGCAGCCTTGTCGTGCACTGCGAGGTCGGCCAGCATCTTGCGGTCGATCTCGATGGATGCCTTCTTCAGGCCGTTGGCGAACTGGCTGTAGGTCAGGCCCAGTTCACGCGCAGCGGCGTTGATACGGGCGATCCACAACTGGCGGAACACGCGCTTCTTGGTGCGGCGGTCACGGTAGGCATATTGCCCAGCCTTCATCACCGCCTGTTTGGCGATGCGGAAGACGTTACCGCGGCGACCACGGAAGCCCTTTGCGAGGGCGAGAACTTTCTTGTGACGGGCACGGGCCGTTACACCACGTTTGACGCGAGGCATGTGAGTACTCCTTGTTCGTCGTTATTTACAGGCCAGCGCTGGGCAGCATTTGTGCGATCGAGCCCATGTTGGTCTCATGCACATTCACTGCACCACGCAGGTGGCGCTTGTTCTTGGTGGTCTTCTTGGTCAAGATGTGACGCTTGAAGGCTTGACCGCGCTTGACGGTACCACCTGGACGGACGCGGAAACGCTTTTTCGCGCTGCTCTTGGTCTTCATTTTGGGCATGTGAATGCTCCTTTTCTTTGTGCTCGTGAGGCGTTTGCAGAAACCGATCTGCAAACTTGTTGGCCCCGAGCCACTTTTTCAGCCTGTTTTCACCGGCTGTGCGGCAGTGCTTTCGCGCTGCCTATCGCCCGGCAATCCCTTGCGGGGATCGCCTGGCAAATCCTGTCTCTGTACTGCTGCCGTCTCAGGCGGCGCTGCCCGAAGGCGTGCCTTCGGTGGCGGCCGGCTTGGCTGCGGCAGGCTTCTTCTTGCCCGGCGCAATCATCATGATCATCTGGCGGCCTTCCAGCTTGGGAAACTGCTCGATGATGATGGAGTCGGCCAGCTCGTCGCGAATGCGGTTGAGCAGCGCCAGCCCCAGCTCCTGGTGGGTGATTTCACGGCCGCGGAACCGCAGCGTGATCTTGCACTTGTCACCTTCGGCCAGGAAGCGGCGAATGTTGCGCATCTTGATGTTGTAGTCACCATCGTCCGTACCCGGACGGAATTTGACTTCCTTGATCTCGATCACCGTCTGCTTGGCTTTCGCCTCGGCAGCACGCTTTTGCTCCTGGTACTTGAACTTGCCGTAGTCCATCAGGCGACACACCGGAGGATTGGCCGTGGCGGCAATTTCCACCAGGTCCACGTCCAGCTCGCCCGCCATGCGCAGGGCTTCCATGAGGCTGACCACGCCCAAAGGCTCGTTGTCCGGGCCGGACAGGCGGACTTCGGGGGCCATGATTTCACGGTTCAGGCGGTGCTTGCGCTCTTCACGGTGGCGACGATCACGAAATTCAGTAGCGATGGCTATTTTCCTTCAATCAAAATACTACAAAATGTGTAGCAACAGCCGCACAGCTGGCGTGCAACAAAGCAGGTTTTGACTCAAACATCAGGCTTTGGTGGCGATGTCCTTCGCGATCAGCTCAGCGAACGCTTCGATGGACATCACTCCGAGGTCACGATTGCCCCGGCCGCGCACTGCAACGGCGCCGGCCGCCTTCTCCTTGTCGCCCGCGACAAGGATGTACGGCAGCTTTTGCAACGAATGCTCGCGTATTTTATACGTAATCTTCTCGTTGCGCAGATCCAGGGCCACCCTAAGGTCTTGATTCGGCAGTGCTTTTTGCAGCCGTTCAACAATTTCGCGACAGTAGTCGGCCTGCGCGTCGGTGATATTGAGCACCGAGACCTGCACTGGGGCCAGCCACACGGGGAAGGCACCGGCGTAGTGTTCGATCAGCATGCCGATGAAACGTTCCATGCTGCCCACCGTGGCGCGGTGCAGCATCAGCGGGCGCTTGCGGCTGCCGTCCTCGGCCACGTATTCGGCGTCCAGGCGCTCGGGCAGGTTCGGGTCGATCTGCATCGTGCCGCACTGCCACTGGCGACCCAGCGCGTCCTTGAGCGTGTACTCGATCTTGGGGCCGTAGAAGGCGCCCTCGCCTTCGGCGATCTCGAACTCGCAGCCCGAATGGCGCAGGCCGGCCATCAGCGCCTGCTCGGCGCGGTCCCACGACTCATCGGTGCCGATGCGCGCCTCGGGCCGCGTCGCCACCTTGTAGATGATGTTGGTGAAACCGAAGTCCTTGTAGACCTTCTGCACCAGCGCCGTGTAATTGGCGCACTCCTCCAGCACCTGCTCTTCGGTGCAGAAGATGTGGCCATCGTCCTGCGTGAAGCCGCGCACGCGCATGATGCCGTGCAGGCCGCCCGTCGGCTCGTTGCGGTGGCAGGCACCGAATTCGCCGTAGCGCAGCGGCAGGTCGCGGTAGCTCTTGATGCCCTGCTTATAGATCAGGATGTGGCCCGGGCAGTTCATCGGCTTGAGCGCGTACTCGCGCTTTTCCGACTCGGTCGTGAACAGGTTCTCGTGGTACTTGTCCCAGTGGCCGGTCTTCTCCCACAGCTGCTTGTCCAGGATCTGCGGGCCCTTGACCTCCTGGTAGCCGTTGTTGCGGTACACACGCCGCATGTACTGCTCCACCTCCTGCCACAGGGCCCAGCCCTTGGGGTGCCAGAACACGGTGCCGGGCGAGTGCTCGTCCATGTGGAACAGGTCGAGCTCGCGGCCGAGCTTGCGGTGGTCGCGCTTTTCCGCCTCTTCCAGCATGGTGAGGTACTGCTGCAGCTCGTCCTTGGTGGACCAGGCCGTGCCGTAGATGCGCTGCAGCATCTCATTGCGGTGGTCGCCGCGCCAGTATGCGCCGGCCACCTTCATGAGCTTGAAGAATTTGAGCTTGCCCGTGCTGGGCACGTGGGGGCCGCGGCACAGGTCCTCGAACGCTCCTTCGCGGTACAGGCTCACGTCCTCGTTGCTCGGGATGCTGGCAATGATCTCGGCCTTGTAATGCTCGCCCAGGCCCTTGAAGTAGGCCACAGCCTCGTCGCGCGGCAGCACGCGGCGCACCACGGGCTCGTCCCTGGCAGCCAGCTCGGCCATGCGCTTTTCGATGGCCACCAGGTCTTCGGGCGTGAAGGGGCGCTTGTACGCAAAGTCGTAGAAGAAACCGTTCTCGATCACCGGGCCGATGGTCACCTGCGCTTCGGGGAACAACTCCTTGACGGCATAGGCCAGCAAGTGGGCCGTGGAGTGGCGGATCACGTCCAGGCCATCGGCATCCTTGGCCGTCACGATGGACAGAGGGCTGTCGGCCGTGATCTGGTAGCTGGTGTCCACCACCTTGTCGCCAATCTTGCCGGCCAGAGCGGCCTTGGCCAGGCCGGTGCCGATGGAAGCCGCCACTTCGGCGACCGTGACCGGGCCGGGAAACTCTCGCTGCGAGCCGTCGGGGAGCGTGATGTGAATCATGATGGGTATCGTCGGTGGATTGTGGGTATCGGGGGTCGATTGCGGGGCGCAGGCCAGCCGAAACCGAAAAACAAAAAAGCGCGGAACCGGCCGCGCTTTTGATTGGTGAGAGGTGAATCTCGTGCAGGCGCGAACGGCCAGCCACTAGTGGCCGGTGGAGAACTCCGTGGTAGTTCGCGGTGTCATAACCAGATTGCCTTTCTCGCCCTTGTGGGAAATCAAACAGTTGATTGCGCCATTTTAACCATGTTCGCCCCCCTGCTGCAGCGCAGCAGCACCGGCGTCGCACGGTGGCAACGTCAGCCCCCGGGGCCCGGCCATGCAAAAAGCCACCCGCAGGTGGCCTCTTGCAGTCTCCTCATCCCTCTTGGCGAGGGATTCCGGATCAGTGGAACTGCTCTTCTTCGGTCGAGCCGGTCAGCGCGGTCACGCTGGACTTGCCGCCCTGGATCACGGTGGTCACTTCGTCGAAGTAACCCGTGCCCACCTCCTGCTGGTGCGACACGAAGCTGTAGCCACGGTCGCGGGCAGCGAATTCTGGCTCCTGCACCTTCTCGACGTATGCCGACATGCCGCGGGCCACATAGTCCTGGGCCAGATCGAACATGTTGTACCACATGGAGTGGATGCCAGCCAGCGTGATGAACTGGTACTTGTAGCCCATGGCGCCCAGCTCGCGCTGGAACTTGGCGATGGTGGCGTCGTCCAGGTTCTTCTTCCAGTTGAACGAAGGCGAGCAGTTGTAGGCCAGCAGCTTGCCGGGGTGCTTGGCGTGCACGGCTTCGGCGAACTTGCGGGCGAACTCCAGGTCCGGCGTGCCGGTTTCGCACCACACCAGGTCGGCGTACTCGGCATAGGCCACGGCGCGCGAGATGGCCTGGTCCATGCCCTTCTTGGTCTTGTAGAAGCCCTCGGCGGTGCGCTCACCGGTCAGGAAGGGCTTGTCGTTCTCGTCGTAGTCGCTGGTCAGAAGGTCGGCGGCTTCGGCATCGGTACGGGCGATCACCAGGGTGGGCACGCCGTACACGTCGGCAGCCATGCGGGCGGCGATCAGCTTCTGGCACGCTTCGGTGGTGGGCACCAGCACCTTGCCGCCCATGTGGCCGCACTTCTTCACGGAAGCCAGTTGGTCTTCGAAGTGCACGCCGCCGGCACCGGCGCGGATCATGGCCTTCATCAGTTCGTAGGCGTTGAGCACGCCGCCGAAACCGGCTTCGGCATCGGCCACGATGGGGGCGTGGTAGTCGATGTAGCCCTTGTCACCGGGGTTGATGCCCTTGGACCACTGGATTTCATCAGCACGGGTGAAGGAGTTGTTAATGCGCTCCACGACCTTTGGCACCGAGTCGACGGGGTACAGCGACTGGTCGGGGTACATGGCCGAATATTCGTTGTTGTCGGCAGCGACCTGCCAGCCCGACAGGTAGATGGCCTTGATGCCGGCCTTCACCTGCTGCATGGCCTGGCCACCGGTCAGCGCGCCCAGGCAGTTCACGTAGGGCTCGTTGTTCACCAGGTCCCACAGCTTCTCGGCACCGCGGCGGGCCAGCGTGTGTTCGACCTGGAAGGAGCCGCGCAGACGCACCACGTCGGCAGCGGTGTAACCGCGCTTGATGCCCTTCCAGCGGGGGTTGGTCGCCCAGTCTTTTTCCAGGGCGGCAATCTGCTGTTCGCGGCTCAGTTGTTCGTTGAAGGATTGGGGCATGGGGTCTACTCCTGAGGTTGGTTGAAAACACCGGGCTGCGTCTGCTGCCCATGGAGAGAACTTTAAGTCTTGTATAAGAGTTGCACAAGCTCTTATGTCTTATATAAGAGATAAATTTTTCCCTTATAAAACAAGACTTTATGCTTCAAATTCCTCAATATGAAAACCATTTTCTCGTATTGAGAGAAATTGCCGCACCGCAACATTCTTGCATTCCACATCGGCAAAAGCAATTTTTGCAATATGAAATAAGGTGCCTCACCCCTGAAGAACCAGGGACCCACACGTTGATCCGACACAAGTGCTTGCGCCCGTTGCGCAAGCCGCGGGGCGCACGCCGCATCAGGCGGGGCTGCCGCCTGCTTGCAGGATCCAGTCTCCGCTGTCGATGCGAGGCGCCGCGGTCAGCCGGTCGGGATTGATCTCGTACACGAGGCAGTCGACGGGGTCTCCATCCACCAGCAATCGGACCTTGCGCTTGAAATACTCGTCGTCAGGCCGCCCATGGATTTCCTCGATCCCGTCCAGGCGCGACTCGAGCCCGGGCTCGATCGCATACACCTCGCCCACGACGGCCCCGCCATCCCCCAGCCCCCGCCCCGGATAGCCCCCCAGGTGGTACAGCTTGCCCTGGATCTGGGCGGGCCCCACGAAGCGTGGGGCGGGAAGCAGCCGCGTGATGTCGTTGGAGCCGCCCCGGCGCAGCGTCCCGTAGACAAAAACACAGCGCGCAGGGCTCGGAGAAGGGATTTCGTCAGGCATCATGCGGGTCCGTTTCTTTTGCAGACCGCCAGTGTAGGCAGCCCTGCCCTCCTTTTGCGCAGCCCGCAAGCCGCTGTGCGCCCCAGCCCCCATGTCCCGCTCCGCCCCGCCCTCCCGCCCCCTGGCCTACCTGTGCCTGGGCCTCAGCATGTCCCTGGTGGGCAGCTATGTCGCCCTGTCCAAGCCTCTCGCCGCGGTGCTGCCGGTGTTTTTGCTCGCCTGGATGCGTTTTGGCATCGGCGGCCTGGCCATGCTGCACTGGCTGAAGAAGCCGGCCGACGAGCCGCCGATGACAGCCCAGACCCGGCGCCTGCTGTTCCTCGAATCCTTCCTCGGCAACTTCCTGTTCACCGCCTGCATGATCTACGGCGTGAGCCTGACCAATGCGGTCACGGCCGGGGTCACCATGGCCAGCATGCCAGCCGCCGTGGCGCTGATGAGCTGGGCCTTTCTGCGCGAGAAGGTGTCACCGCGCACCTGGGTGGCCGTGGGCCTGGCCGTCGCCGGCATTGCCATGTTTGCCATCGCCAGCCGGGGCCATGGGCCCGAACCTGGCGCGACCACCGGCAAGGCCGGCCCGGACTGGCTCGGCCAGGTGCTGCTGTTGGGCGCCGTGGTGTGCGAGGCGGCGTACTCCGTGATCGGCAAGAAGCTCACCGGTGCGCTGGGCCCCCGGCGCATCACCTCCATCATCAACCTCTGGGGTTTTGCCCTGTCGGCGCCACTGGGCCTGTATGCCGCGTGGCACTTCGACTTCGCGGCCGTGGGCTGGGGCACCTGGCTGCTGCTGGTGTTCTATGCGCTGGCCGCGAGCATCTGGACCGTGTGGCTGTGGATGACCGGCCTGCGCGCGGTGCCTGCCGCGCAGGGCGGCGTGTTCACCGTGCTGCTGCCGGTGAGCGCAGCCCTGGTGGGCGTGCTGGTGCTGGGCGAATCGCTCAGCGGCCTGCAGCTCGTGGCCTTTGCCATCGCGCTGGCCAGCGTGCTGCTGGCCACCCTGCCCTCACGCCTGGCCTGGCGGGTCGGAAAAGACGCCTCAGGCCGACAGTGACGCCGCGCTGACCACGATGCCGTCGGCATCGGCATAGAGCCAGTCGCCGGGGCGCACCCACACGCCCTGGATCTGCACCGCCACGTCACGCTGGCCCTCGTCGCGCTTCTCGGTGGGCAGCGGCATCAGCGCCAGGGCGCGGATGCCCACGGCCGCGGCCCGCAGCTCGGCGATGTCGCGCACGCAGCCATCCACCACCACGCCGGCCCAGCCGTTGCGTGCCGCGGCCGCGGCCAGGTTTCCTCCGACCAGGGCCTTGCGCAGCGAGCCGCCGCCGTCCACCACCAGCACGCGGCCGTTGCCGGGCGAATCGACCGCGGCCTTGACCAGGGTGTTGTCCTCGAAGCACTTGACGGTGCTCACCGGCCCGCAAAAGGCCGGCACGCCGCCCAGGTCCTGGAACACCGGGGGCAGCACGCGGAAGGCGCCGCTGTCGTCGCCCTTGTGCGCATCGCAGAAGTCGCAGGTGCTGAATGCCGGAGAGGATGGGGCTGTCATGTTGCATGGACCTTTCGTGCGAAAAATGGGAAGAATGCCGCCTGGGCGGTGATCACCTGCCATTGTCGTGCACAGCCGCCCACGGCCCCGGCCGGGCCCCGCGCAGCGCGCACCCGAATAGACTGCGGGAGCCCGTTCTTCCCCTAGGGAAAGCACCAAAACAGGGAGCTTTACCTTCCCCAGGGCACCCAAGCAACAAATCGAGGCAAAAAAAGCGTTTTCTCCCTTGGAAACGCGTTTTTTTCCCAGTAGCATCGGCCTGCCAGCAGAGAGGCTAGGCTCTCACTGGTCAGACAATCTACTTCCAACAAGGAAAATCCAACATTGCAACTGCAAAAAAGGCTCCGGCAAAAACAGCTCCCGCCGCCAAGGCGCCAGCCACCAAGGCCGCCGCTCCTGCCAAGAAGCGCACGCCCAATGCTGCGTTCATGAAGGCCCTCACCCCCAGCCCCGCCCTGGCGGCTGTGGTCGGCTCGGCACCGCTGCCACGCACGGAGATCATCAGCAAGCTGTGGGTCTACATCAAGGCCAACAACCTGCAGGATGCTGCCAACAAGCGCAACATCAATGCAGACGCCAAGCTCAAGGAGCTGTTCGGCAAGCCCCAGGTGTCGATGTTTGAACTGGCTGGCCTGATCGGCAAGCACGTCAAGTAAGCGCCAAGGCAGTCCTGCCACCGCCCCCACGGAACGCGCCCGCGCTCCTGCAATCAAGCCGGCCCTGTGCCGGCTATTTTGCGTCCTCCTGCCGCTCCCGCCCGGCTGGGACACGGCGCTGCCACATGCCGGCGGTGCAATGGATGGGAACCGAATTGTCGGGTTTCCCCTCTTACGCTGAATGATTTATTGCAAATGCGAAAAATTCGCATTTATAATCACCCATCTTCTACCAGCCAGCCACCACTGCCTGCCGCCATGATCGTCTGTGTTTGCCGCCGGATTTCTGACCGCGAGATCGCCCGCCACGCCCGTGCGGGCATGAGCTTTGATGAAATCCAGTTCGAACTGGGCGTTGCCACGCAATGCGGATGCTGCGAAAGCTGCGCCCGCGACGTGGTGGCCCAATGCAGCGCTACGGGTCCGGTCGCCGCCCTGCACAACGAGGCAGCGCCCCAGACGATCCAGCTTGCCAGCTCCATCATGGAAAGCAGGGCATGGAACTCCTCTCACCACTCGCCGGCAGCCTGATCCTCGTCGCAGGCTCGGCCTGGTGGATCTTCCGCAAATAATCAAGGTCTCACAGGCCTGCGTCGCGCTGCGCAAGCGGCGGCAGCCGCCATCACACTTATGTCTCACCCTGATCGTTTTGCCCCTCCCGGGGGCGTCAGTCGCAATACCGTGATCGTAGGTTCCGTCGTGCTGCTGCATGTGGCGGGGATCTGGGCGCTGCAGTCGGGCCTGCTGCGCCGCGCGGCGGAAGTCATCGTGCCGGCCGAGCTGCTCAGCGAATTCATCGCGCCACCGGCGCCCAAGGTCGAACCGCCGCCGCCCAAGCCGCCGGCGCCGCCGCCACCACGGCCGGCCCCCCAGGTCAAGGCACCGAAACCAGCGCCCATGCCAGTGGCCATTCCCGACCCCACACCGGCCCCCAATGCTCCCACGGGCGTCACCACGCCGCAGCCCCCGGCCCCACCCATCGCCGCACCCGTGGCCGTGGAGGCGCCGCCCCCGGCTCCGCCCGCCCCACCTGCCCCCCCCAAGATCGAGCGGCCGTACCCCGACGCGGCCTTCCCGACCAACCCCCATCCCCGCGACCCCCCCACCAGCCAGCGCAAGGGCGAGCAGGGCAAGGTCATCCTGCGCGTGCTGATCGGTACCGACGGCGCGCCGCAGAAGGTCGAAATCAACAAGTCCAGCGGCTTCGAACGCCTGGACCGCCAGGCCCAGGAAGCCGTCATGCGCTGGCGCTTCGTGCCCGGAAAGCGCAATGGCGTGCCGGAGACCATGTGGAACCTGGTGCCCGTCAATTTTGTTCTCGAATAATCATCAGGAGTTCTCATGGAATCGCAATTCGGCATCGCCAACGTATGGATCCAGGGCGACTTTGTCACCCGCGCAGTGGCCGTCATCCTGCTGGCCATGTCCCTGGCCTCGTGGATCGTCATCATCATCAAGGCCCTGGACATCGTGAAGTTCAAGAAGCACACCCGTGCCGCGCAGGATTTCTGGCACAGCGAGGACTTCGCCGCCGGCCTCTCCAAGCTGGGCAACGACAACACCAACCCCTTTCGCCACCTGGCCCTGGAAGGCCGCGAAGCAACGGCCCACCACCGCAACACCAAGGCCCACCTGCACGACAGCCTGGACGTGAGCGACTGGGTCACGCGCTGCCTGCGCAACTGCATCGACGAGTTCACCGCGCGCCTGCAATCGGGCCTGGCCATCCTGGCCTCGGTCGGCTCCACGGCCCCCTTCATCGGCCTGTTCGGCACCGTCTGGGGCATCTACCACGCGCTGCTGGCCATCGGCACCTCGGGCCAGTCGACCATCGACAAGGTGGCCGGTCCCATCGGCGAAGCGCTGATCATGACCGCCCTGGGCCTGGCCGTGGCCATCCCCGCCGTGCTCGGCTACAACGCCCTGGTACGTGGCAACAAGTCCATCCTGGGCGGCCTCAACAGCTTTGCCCACGACCTGCACGCCTACTTCGTGACCGGTGCCCGCGTGTCCGCCGGCGGCGAACAGGGCAAGGTGCTGCCCATCAAGAAAGGCAGCTGAGCCATGGCCTTCGGAACGCAAGACGAAGCCGATGACGTGATGAACGAGATCAACATGACGCCGCTGGTGGACGTCATGCTGGTGCTGCTCATCATCTTCATCATCACCGTGCCCGTGATGAAGCACTCGGTGAACGTGGACCTGCCCCGGGCCACCAACCAGCCCGAGGACATCAAGCCCGAAACCGTGCGCCTGTCCGTGGCGGCCGACGGCAAGTACTACTGGAACGAGTCGCAGGTGACGGACGAGGAACTCTTCCCGCGCCTGCAGGCCGAGGCTGCCAAGCAGCCCCAGCCGGACCTGCACATCCGCGGCGACAAGGAAGTGCGCTACGAGCGCGTGGCCCAGGCCATGGCCAGCGCCCAGCGCGCCGGCGTGCGCAAGATCGGTTTCGTGACCGACCCGCAATAAGGCGTACCTGCTCCGCAGGCGCCGAGCCGCCTTGCAGCAACAGGCCTTCGGGCCTGTTTTGCTTGGTGGCACAGGCCAAAGATTCCTGCCGATTCCTGCAGAAATCGCTTGACCAGTAATTGCGAATCACTATCATTAGCGTACCGTACACAATAATTCAACGTACCAGGAACCCTCCCATGCAAGCCACCCTGACTGCCGCCACGCTCCTGCGCTCCGCCTCTGCAGACTCCCTGCAGCCGCAGCAGGCCGCTGCAGCGCAGCGCAGCGCCATCTCCGGGGATGGAACGGCCGCCGTGGACAGCAACGACCTGCTGCAAGGCCAGAAGGCCGTGGCCATCAGCCACAACGGAGCGGTGTACCGCCTGCAGGCCACCAAGCTGGGCAAGCTGATCCTCACCAAGTAAGCACATTGATTCACCAGGTTTCATCGTGGGGCGACTCCCGGGCTTCCAGTCCGAAAGGGTCGTTTTTGCCAGCCAACGGGACAGATTGACCCGCGTAGCCAGGCCTTTTTTCCACGGTACCTGCCATCGGGGAGCCTGCCATGGCACTCCCACAGCGCGGCCCCTTCGGGGCCGTTTTCGTTGGTGCGCCGGCGCACCCTCCCCCTGCACGCACACGGGTCCAACCAAAGCCCGGAAGTGGAAGGCTTTCACCCCGCTGTTCCGGCGCGCCTCCCCGGGTCCTGTGTGAAACACTTCTTGACGTTTCTCCCTTTTGCGGACACTGCCAGCCACGCGCCAAGGCATGACGCAAGAGCCGTCTGCCCACCCCGTGCACTGCCAGCCAATGACCCATCCTTCCACCGCCCGGCCAGAGATTTCCAAGGCCCAGTTGCTCCAGGAACTGTCGGCCTTCGCCAAGCCCAGCGACCGCAAGGGCACGATGCTGGTGCTGCGCGACCATGTGCTGTACTGGGCCTTCATCGCCACCGTGCTGCTGGCCGAGCCGATGTGGATCAAGGTCGTGGCCGCGCTGATGGCGGGCTTTCGCCTGTCTTCGTTCTACACCCTGGCGCACGATGCCGCCCACGGCACGCTGGCCCGCTCCAAACGCCTGAACTGGGTGCTGGCCCTCGTGGCCGGTGTGCCCGCCACGCACAACTACCGCATGTGGTCGCACGACCACAACAAGGTGCACCACCCCTACACCAACGGCGACCACTTCGACTACTACACGCCCTACTCCAAGGCCGGCTACGACGCCCTGCCCTGGCACAGGAAGGTGCTGGAGCACATCTACCGCGCCCCCCTGGGCATCGGCCTGTGGCTGTACTTCGCGATCCACTGGTTCCCCACCCGCATCTACCCCAACGTGCGCACGCCCAGGGACCAGGTGCCCGAGTCGCGCAAGTACTCCGCCCTGCTGCTGGCCTACCACGGCAGCTTCGTGGCCCTGCTGCTGTGGGCGCCGGCCTTCGCACCCGTCACGGCCCTGCAGGCGGTGCTGCTGGGCTGGGTGCTGCCGCTGTTCACGCTGATGTTCCTGAGCAGCACCTCGCTGTACATCATGCACACGCACCCGAACATTCCCTGGTTCAAGAGCGACGACCTGCGCCACAACCGCCACAGCCCCGAGGTGTGCTCCGTGGTCTGGTTGCTGCCCGACTGGTTCTCCAAGGTGGTCAACAACGTCTATAACCACGCCGCGCACCATGCGCACGCCGGCATCCCCTCGTACCACCTGCAGGCGGCCCAGAAGCGCATGAACGAGCTCGTGGGCCACAAGCTGGTGATCGAGAAGGCCTCCGTGCGCACCCTGCTCAGGACCATGCGCACCTGCAAGCTCTACGACTACGAGAACCACCAGTGGCTCGATTTCAAGGGCCAGCCCAGCGCCCCGCGCATCGACCTGGAGCAAAAGGGCCTGGTGGCCCTGCGCAATCCGGTGCGCGTGCCGACGGCGATCAACCCGGCCCCGGTGGCATCGCCCACGCCCACGCCCGCGCCCGCGCCCACGGCCAGCGGCCACGCACTTCCCCAGCCGGTGCCGGACGCGCTGGCCTGACAGCATCCCATCAACAAAAAAACCGGCCTCGGCCGGTTTTTTCATGGAAGCATGCCCAGGGCATGCAGCGGGTCACAGACCGATGGCGGCGATGCCGGCGCGCGCGATCTGCGCGTCCTCGGTCGACTTCACACCGCTCACGCCCACGGCGCCCAGGCACTGGCCGTCCTTGAGGATGGCCACGCCGCCTTCGAGCAGGCCGTCGATGGTGGGAGCGCTCAGGAAGGCGGTGCGTCCGCCGTTCACGATGTCCTCATAGACCTTGCTGTCGCGGCGGCCCAGGGCGGCCGTGCGCGCCTTGGACGGGGCGATGTGCGAGGACACGGCGGCCGCGCCGTCCAGGCGCTGCAGCCACAGCAGGTGGCCGCCATCGTCCACGATGGCAATGGTCACGGCCCAACTGTTCTTCAGGGCTTCGGCTTCGGCGGCAGCGGCAATGGCCTTGACGTCGGCCAGTTCGAGTTCGTGCTTGGTTTTCATGGATGCAATGCCAGGTTGGCGGACGCTCGGCAGGCGCGCCCGGAATGGAAACCGGCAGCATAGCGGCTCTCCGCAGGGCTGCAAGCCATGCCCAGGGCGAAAGAATAGTGACCCAGGAGAACACAATTTTCGGGCATTCCCAAGAGACCTGCACCTAAAGTGCAAGGATAAATTGAAATTTTTGATAAAAATGATAATATCGAAAATCATTTGATCACTTACGATGCCGCAGGCCTGGAAGCCGGGCACCCCCATGACGAACCCCGCCCCCTCCCCCGACCGCCATGAACAGGAGCGTCTGCGCCTGCTGCGCCGCACGCGGCTCCTCGATACCGCGCCTACCGAAGATTTCGACCGCATTACCCGCCTGGCCCGCCAGATGTTCGGCATGCCGATCGCACTGATGGCCCTGGTCGACGAAAACCGGCAATGGTTCAAGTCGCGCCAGGGCATGGAGGCCACCCAGACGGATCGCCAGTCGTCCTTTTGTGCCCATGCCATCGCCCAGGGCGAGGTCATGGTGGTGGAAGACGCCCTGCTGGATCCGCGCTTCGCGGCCAACCCGCTGGTGCTCGGCGAGCCCCGCATCCGCTTTTACGCCGGCGCCCCGCTGGTGCTCCCATCCGGCCATGCGCTGGGCAGCCTGTGCGTGATCGACCACCAGCCCCGCAGCTTCGGCGCGCAGGAGCGCGAGCAACTGGCCACCCTGGCAGCGCTGGTGATGAGCCAGATCGAGCTGCACCAGCGCGCCGGCCGCATCAACGAGGTGACGCGCCTGCCCAACCGGGCGCAGATGGCGCTGAACCTTGAGGCCCAGCGCATGCGCACGCCCGGCGAGCGGCGCGGCATGCTGCTCATCGACGTGATGCAGCACCAGCGCCTGCAGGCCGCCGTGCGCGCCGTGGGCATCGCACCGCTGGAAGGCGTGCTGCGCCTGATCGCCGAACGGCTCAAGGACCTGCTCGGGCCCGACTGGCCCATCTACCACGTCTCGGAAACGCGCTTTTGCATCCGCATGCAGGGCGACTCGCGCGAAGCCTGCGAACAGTTCGCGCGCCGCGTCGTCGAGCACCTGGAAACGCCGTTCGCGTGCGGCAGCGTGTCGGTGGAGCTCGAGCTCGTAAGGGGCCAGGTCGATTTCCAGCTCGACCAGAGCCGAGCCAGTGTCGCCCCGCGCAAGGGCCGCCTCGCCGCGCTGGGGGCTGAGGGCCGCGGCTCCAAGC
>NZ_JBKDTZ010000374.1:0-56731 GCF_046339755.1 Acidovorax sp.
GCTGCTGCTGGCGTTGATGCCTTTCATGGTCTCGACCACTTCGGCCACCACGTCGCCGCCCTGCACGGCCACGGTGGAGGCGTTCAGGGCCAGTTGGTTGGCCTGGCGTGCGTTGTCGGCGTTCTGGCGTACGGTGGAGCCCAGTTCTTCCATGGAGGCGGCGGTTTCTTCCAGCGCCGAGGCCTGCTGCTCGGTGCGCGCCGACAGGTCGTTGTTGCCCGAGGCGATCTGCGCGCTGGCCGAGGCCACGCTTTCGGCGTTGCCGCGCACGCCGGTGACCACGCGGGCCAGGTTGGAACGCATGTCCTCCAGTGCCGACAACAACTGGCCCATTTCGTCCCTGCCGTGGGCCGGCATGGCGGCCGTGAGGTCGCCTTCGGCAATGGCGCGCGCAGCGGCCACGGCCTGGCCCGCCGGGCGCGTGACCGAGCGTGTGATCGACACGCCCAGCACCACGGCCAGCCCGACGCAGGCGGCCAGGGTACCCAGCACCCAAACCCGTGCCGCCTGGAAGACCGACTTCACCTCGGCCTGTTCCTTGTCGGCCTGGGCGGAGGTGATCTTCTGCAACTGGCCCAGGGTTTCGGCCGCGGCCACGAAGGCGGTTTCCGAGTCGCCCGCGAACAGGGCGGACAAGGCGTCGGCACTCAGCGCCAGGGTGTCGTTGGTGCTGAAGTCCACCGCCTTGGCGACTTCCACCAGGTTGGCCTGGAGCTTGTAGTACGCGGCCTTGCGCGTGCGGAAGGCCTGGAAGGCCTCGCGCTCCTCGCCGGCACTGACCAGGGGTTCGTACTGGCTCTCCACACGCTCCAGGTCCTTGGCGCGCGCACCCATCTGCTCGGCGAAGGCCTGGACTTCGGCTGTACTGCGCGCGGTGATCATGCCGGCCTCGGAGCGCCGCATGCGGTTCATGAGCACGCGCAATTCACCCGTGTAGCCCACGCTGGGAAGCAGGTTGCTGGCGATCTCCTGCGCGTTGTGGTGGATGCGGGACAGCTGGATCAGCGAGACCGCTCCCAAGAGGGCTGTGAGCAGCACGAGAGTGAGGAAGCCGATCCCCAGCTTGAGCCCGATACGCACGTCGGAAATCTTCATATCATCCCTTGGCCATGGCCATACCTGCCGGGGCGGGCGCAGGACTCCGCACCGACACCTGGGCTGTGCGCAGTCTAGCAACCGTGGGGGCACTGCGCAGTGCGGGGTTTCCATGAAAAAAAGCATGCACGCCACCGGGGCGTGCATGCTTTTCGGAAGGGCCGGCGCCGCAAGGCGGCGCTCAGGGTACGGCGCTCAGTCAGGCCTGGCTCTTCGCGGCCTTGAAGTTGGCGATGCCGTCCATGATTTCCTTCTTGGCGGCGTCCAGGCCTTCCCAGCCCAGCACCTTGACCCACTTGCCTGGTTCCAGGTCCTTGTAGTGCTCGAAGAAGTGGCTGATGGCCTTCAGGCGCATCGGGTTCACGTCTTCCACCTTCTGCCAGTGGGTGTAGATGGGCAGCACCTTGTCGGTGGGCACGGCCAGCACCTTGCCGTCCACGCCGGCTTCGTCTTCCATCATCAGGATGCCGATGGGGCGGCAGGGCACGACCACGCCGGGGAACAGCGGGTAGGGGGTGATGACCAGCACGTCCACCGGGTCGCCGTCGCCCGACAGGGTCTGCGGCACATAGCCGTAGTTGGTGGGGTAGTGCATGGCGGTGGTCATGAAGCGGTCCACGAAGATCGCGCCCGATTCCTTGTCCACTTCGTACTTGATCGGGTCGGCGTTCATCGGGATCTCGATGACGACGTTGAAGGCGTCGGGGGCGTTCTTGCCTGGGGGTACGTGGTTCAGGGACATGTCTTTGGAGAGTGGTTTGTAACGATAACCCGCGAGCCCGGTCCAAGGCCCAGAGCGTCGGGATTAACCCTGATTTTAGGCGCATGCCCCTTTCTGCCTGCTTGCAAATCCCCGTTTGCCTGTAAATTGGGTCCGTTGGCCAATCGGCTCCCTGGCTGGAGCACGAGGAAGCAACGCAGCGGAAGCACCACCGACCTGCGTTGTGTTTCCTTCCGTGCAACTGATACAACCAAGGAGAAATGAATGGCTGACAACTCAGCGCTGACGTCCCCTCTGATACTGGCAGTGGTTTGCGGATTGATTGCGGTGGCCTACGGCATCTGGGCCCGTGGGTGGATTCTTGCCAAGGATGCGGGCAACGCGCGCATGCAGGAGATTGCCGGCGCCATCCAGGCCGGTGCAGCGGCCTACCTGGCCCGCCAGTACAAGACCATTGCCCTCGTGGGCGTGGTGCTGGCCATTCTCATCGGTGTCTTTCTGGACCTGAACTCCGCGTTCGGCTTCGTGCTGGGCGCCTTTCTCTCGGGCGCCTGCGGCTTCATCGGCATGAATGTCTCGGTGCGCGCCAATGTGCGCACCGCGCAGGCCGCCACGCAGGGCATCGGCCCCGCGCTCGACGTCGCGTTCCGTGGCGGCGCCATCACCGGCATGCTGGTGGTGGGCCTGGGCCTGCTGGGCGTCACGGGCTTTTACTGGGTGCTGTCGCGCGGCGTCACCGCAGGGCCTGCGCTGGCCGAGGCGCTCAACCCGCTGATCGGTTTTGCCTTCGGCTCCTCGCTGATCTCGATCTTCGCGCGCCTGGGCGGCGGCATCTTCACCAAGGGTGCCGACGTGGGCGCCGACCTGGTGGGCAAGGTGGAGGCCGGCATCCCCGAGGACGACCCGCGCAACCCGGCCGTGATCGCCGACAACGTGGGCGACAACGTGGGCGACTGCGCCGGCATGGCCGCCGACCTGTTCGAGACCTATGCGGTGACGCTGATCGCCACCATGGTGCTGGGCGCGCTGATGGTGGTGGCCGCGCCGGTCAATGCCGTGGTGTACCCGCTGGCGCTGGGCGCCGTGTCCATCGTGGCGTCCATCATCGGCTGCTTCTTCGTGAAGGCCTCGCCGGGCATGAAGAACGTGATGCCGGCGCTCTACAAGGGCCTGGCCATCGCGGGCGTGCTGTCGCTGATCGCGTTCTACTTCGTCACGGTATGGATCATGCCGGACAACGCCATCGCCGCCAGCGGCAGCCAGATGCGCCTGTTCGGCGCCTGCGCCACGGGGCTGGTGCTCACGGCCGCGCTGGTCTGGATCACCGAGTTCTACACCGGCACGCAGTACTCGCCCGTGCAGCACATCGCACAGGCGTCCACCACCGGCCACGGCACCAACATCATCGCCGGGCTGGGTGTGTCCATGCGGTCCACGGCCTGGCCGGTGGTCTTCGTCTGCCTGGCCATCCTCGCGTCCTACCAGCTCGCGGGCCTGTACGGCATCGCGGTAGCGGCCACGTCCATGCTGAGCATGGCGGGCATCGTGGTGGCGCTGGACGCCTACGGCCCCATCACCGACAACGCCGGCGGCATTGCCGAGATGGCCGAGCTGCCCAGCAGCGTGCGCGACATTACCGACCCGCTGGACGCCGTGGGCAACACCACCAAGGCAGTGACCAAGGGCTATGCCATCGGCTCGGCGGGCCTGGCGGCGCTGGTGCTGTTTGCCGACTACACGCACAAGCTGGAGACCTATGGCAAGGCCATCTTGTTCGACCTGTCGGACCCGCTGGTCATCGTGGGCCTGTTCATCGGCGGGCTGATTCCCTACCTGTTCGGCGCCATGGCCATGGAAGCCGTGGGCCGCGCGGCCGGCGCCGTGGTGGTGGAAGTGCGCCGCCAGTTCAGCACCATCAAGGGCATCATGGACGGAACCGGCAAGCCCGAGTACGGCAAGGCCGTGGACATGCTGACAACCGCCGCCATCAAGGAGATGGTGATCCCCAGCCTGCTGCCCGTGGTCGTGCCCATCGTGGTCGGCCTGGCCCTCGGGCCCAAGGCGCTGGGCGGCCTGCTCATGGGCACCATCGTCACTGGCCTCTTCGTCGCCATCTCCATGTGCACAGGCGGCGGCGCGTGGGACAATGCCAAGAAGTACATCGAGGACGGCCACCACGGCGGCAAGGGCAGCGAGGCGCACAAAGCCGCCGTGACCGGTGACACCGTGGGCGATCCCTACAAGGACACCGCCGGCCCGGCCATCAACCCGCTGATCAAGATCATCAACATCGTGGCGCTGCTGATCGTGCCGCTGGTGGTGAAGTTCCACTCGGGCTGATACGCTGCGGCAACCGCCATGCAGCCACGGCCCGCTTCGGCGGGCCTTTTTCATTTTCCACACCACTGCAACGCACTGCCATGCCCATCACCGTGCAATCGCTGGACCATGTGGTCCTCACCGTCGCCAGCATCCCGGCCACCATTGCCTTCTACGAGCGCGTGCTGGGCATGCAGGCGCGGGAGTTCAAGCCCGGGCGCCATGCCCTGCATTTCGGCACGCAGAAGATCAACCTGCACGAGGTCGGCACGGTGGTGGACCCGAACGTGCGCCACGCCACTGCGGGCTCGGGCGACCTGTGCTTTCTCACGCGCACGCCGCTCGACGAGGTGCTGCTGCACCTGGCCGCCGAAGGCGTGGCCGTGGTGCAGGGGCCGGTGGGTGCCACGGGGGCGCAGCACCGCCTGCGCTCGGTCTACATCTACGACCCCGATGAGAACCTGATCGAAGTAGCGAACGAGGTCTGAGTCAGAACTCCGCCGAGATCGCTGCACGCAGCAGCATCGCGGCCGGCTCCACCAGCTCCTGCAGGTCGCTGGCGCTCCCCTGCTCGATGGACTGCAGCACCATCTCGTTGATGCCGCCCACCACCGCCATGGCCATCATGGGCTGCAGCGGGGCCTTGCGCAGGCGTTCGCCCGGGCGGTTGTTCACCACGTCGAGCATCAGGTCGGCCAGCTGCTGGTTGGCACGGCGGCGCGCGGCCAGGCCGGGCGCGCCCAGGCCCAGCATCTCCACGAACAGGGTGCGCAGCAGCACCGGGTTGCGCTCGAGCACGCCGAAATAGGCCTTGAGCGCCTGCTCGACCTGCAGCTGCCAGTCGCTCGCCGGGTCGATGGCATTGCGCAGCACGGTGATGGCATTACCGCTGGCAACCTCGTACAGCGCGATCAGGCACTCGGCCTTGTCGCCGAAGTTCTCGTAGAAGGTGCGGCGCGAGACGCTGGCCTCGCGCACGATGTCGGCAATGGTGGTGTCGGCATAGCCGCGCGCGGCCACGGCGCGCGCCATGCCCTCCAGCAGGCGGGAGCGGTGCACGGTGGACGGGCTGGCAGCGGTCGGGGCGTCGGTCATGGCGGCGGGATGGATTCCAGGAATATCCTAGGAGGTACTTGACAGTACCACACTCCAGGCGCATCATATGCAACTGGTACCATACAGTACCAAAGCCTTTTTCTTCCTGGGAGCCCGCCATGACCGAACTCGTCGTCCGCCGCCTGCTCATCGACCTCACGGCGCCCTTCGAGCGCCACTGGTGCGGTGGCGACGCCTTTCGCACGGCGCTCTTCAATGCGCTGTCGATGAGCTTTCCCGTGGGCGAGCAGTTCTTCATCGACGCGGTGCGCAATGGCCACAAGGCCCTGCCCGCCGAGAAGCAGGCGCAGTACGCCGAGGAGGTGCGCGGCTTCGTCGGGCAGGAGGCCACGCACCGGCGCATCCATGCGCTGTTCAACGGCCACCTGGACACGCAGGGACTGGTCAACACCTGGGGGCCGCGCGCGGCCGAGCGCATGAAGCTCTTCGACGGCGCCGACGTGCGCCACCCGCTGGCGGTGACCGCCGCCAACGAGCATTTCACGGCCCTGCTGGCCGAGTGGCTGCTGGCCCACCCACAGGTGCTGGAAGGTGCCGAGCCCCGCCTGGCCACGATGTGGCAATGGCACTGCGCCGAAGAGGCCGAGCACAAGAGCACCGCCTTCGACATCTACCAGGCCCTGGGCGGCGACCATGCCTGGCGCATCACCTGGTTCCGGCGCATCACGCTGGTGTTCCTGGGCGATGTGCTGCGCCAGACCGTGGGCAACCTGCGCCGCGACGGCACGCTGTGGCGCTGGCGCACCTGGGCCAGCGCGGCACGCACCCTGTTCGGCCGCGGCGGGCTGGTGCGCGAGAGCTGGCGCCCCTGGCGCGCGTACCTGCGGCGCGACTTCCATCCCAGCCAGCAGGGCAGCGACCGCTCCGAACGCTGGCTGGCCGACCACCGTGACGCCTACACGCCCGTGGGCGCACGCTGAAACCCCGACGACACCATGATTCCCAGCACCCCGAACCGACCGCACGCAGCGGCCGGCCAGCCCCGCTTTTGCCTGCGCATTTCCGCGCTGCTGGCCGCGCTTGCCCTGCAGGTACCCGCCCATGCCGAGCCCATGGCTTTCCATACGGCGCTGGAGCAGCTCACGGCCCGCTCCGACCAGCTCGCCGCATCGCGCAGCGCACTGGAAAGCGCCCAGTTGCGCCGCCAGGCCCTGGAGCGCCTGGGCGGCCCTGTGGTCTCGCTCAGCGGTGCCGCGTACGCCTACAACGCCAACCTGGACCTCGACCTGAACCCCGTGAACCAGGCCCTGCCCGGCGTGCTGCAGCAGCTGCCGCCCCAGTTGGCCGGCTCGCTGGCCCAGTTGCCGCACCTGCCGGCCAGCTACACCCTGAACCGCCACAAGACCGACACCAGCACCTCGGTCTCGGGCATCTGGCCGATCTACATGGGCGGCGCCGGCGATGCCGCGCGCGGCCTGGTGCAGGCGCAGGCCGCCGAGGTGCAGGCCGATGCCGACAAGACCGGCCACGAGGTCACCACGCTGCTGGTGCAGCGCTACTTCGGCGCCCAGCTGGCCGAGCAGGCGGCGCGGCTGCGCGAATCAGCGTTGGCTACCATCGAGCAGCACGACGCTGCCGCGCAGAAGATGCTGGATGCCGGCGTGATCGCCCGCGTGGAGCGCCTGCAGGCACGCGCCGCACTGGAGGAAGCGCGCCGCAACGCACGCAAGGCCCGCGATGACGCCGACCTGGCCGCCACCGCCCTCACCCGCACGGTGAAGGCCAGCGAACGCGTGACGCCCACCAGCCCGCTGTTCGTGCTGGGCCAGCCAGTGGAGCCCCTGCCCCACTTCGTCGACGCCGCACTGCAGCGCCACCCGGGCCTGGCCAAGGTGGCCGCCAAGAAAGGCCAGGCCGAGCAGTTGCATGCCGCGCAGGAGGCCCTGCGCAAGCCGCAGGTGTTCGCCTGTGGCCAGCGCCAGCTCAAGAGCGGCAGGGACGCCGACTGGGTCGCCGGCATCGGCGTGCGCGTCACGCTGTGGGACTCCATCGACCGCGATGCGCTGGCCGCATCGTCCTCGCGCCAGATCGAGCAGGCCGAGCGCACCGGCGCCCAGGCGCAGAACGACATTGCGCTGCTGGTGGAAAAGCGCTGGCAGGCGCTGGAGCAGGCGCGGCGCGCCTACTTCGCGCTGCAGCCCGGGCTGGAGGTGGCCGATGAGGTGCTGCGCCTGCGCAGCTCGGGCCTGCGTGCGGGCACCAGCACCACGCTGGACCTGATCGACGCCCAGGTCAACCAGGCCAAGGCGCAGACCGAACGCGCCCAGGCCGCCCACGACTACGTGAAGGCCCGGGCCGAACTGCGCGAAAGCTGCGGCCTGTCCGATGAATTTGGCAAATACATGGCACGTGCCGATGTGAAGGTGGAATGAACATGAGCGATACCAGCAACAAGAACAACAACGGCAAGGGCAGCAAGAAAGCTGCGCTGCTGGGTGCCGTGGCCCTGGTGGCCGTGGGCGGCTTCGTCGGCGTCGGGCTGTGGAAGGCCTCCCAGCCAGCGCCCGAGGTCTTCCAGGGCCAGATGGAGGCGCGCGAGGCGGACATCGCGCCCAAGGTCACGGCGCGCATCGCCCAGATTCTGGTGAAGGAAGGCGACCAGATCGCCGTGGGCGCCCCGCTGATCCGCATGGACAGCCCCGAGGTGCAGGCCAAGCTGGCACAGGCCACCGCTGCGCAGGAGGCTGCACAGGCCGTGGCCGACAAGGCCCAGCATGGCGCCCGCCCGCAGGAGGTGGAGATGGCGCGCCTGGCCTGGCAGCGCGCCGTGACCGCGGCCGACCTGGCCGAAACGTCTTACCGCCGCGTGGACGGCCTGGCCCACGAAGGCCTGGTGGCCGCGCAAAAGCGCGACGAGGCCGAGGCCAACCACAAGGCCGCGCGCGACCAGGCCCTGGCCGCCAAGGCCCAGTACGAGCTGGCCCGCGCCGGTGCCCGGCCCGAAGACCGCAGCGCCGCCAGCGCCCAGGCGCGCCAGGTGGCGGGCGTGGTGGCCGAGGTGCAGGCGGCACAGGCCGAGACGGAGCTCAAGAGCCCGGTGGCCGGCGAGGTGGCCAAGGTGCTGGCGCGCAGCGGCGAGCTTTCGCCCCAGGGCGTGGCCGTGGTCACGGTGGTGGACCTGGCCGACCAGTGGGTGGTGCTGAACGTGCGCGAGGACCGGCTGCAGCGCTTTGCCATCGGCCAGGAGTTCGAGGCCACGCTGCCTGCACTGGGCACTGTGGGCAAGCCCGTGCGCTTCAAGGTCTACCACACGGCCGCGCTGCCCGACTTCGCCACCTGGCGCGCCACGCGTGCCGGCCAGGGCTTCGACGTGCGCACCTTCGAAGTGCGCGCCCGCCCGGCCTCTCCCATCGAAGGCGCCCGCCCCGGCATGACGGTGCTGGTGCAATGAGCCGGCACGCAACGCCCTGCCCCTTGACTACGCCATGAATTCCCTGGTCCACAGCTTTCGCCGCGAAGCGCGGCGCCTGCTCGCCAGCCCCTGGGACCTGGCCATGGTCTCCTGGGTGCCGCTGCTGGCGGTGCTGCTCATGGGCTGGATCTTCTCGGCCGGCCTGCCGCGGCACCTGCCCGTGGGCGTGCTGGACGACGACCACTCGGCCCTGTCGCGGCAGCTGGTGCGCATGCTCGACGCCACGCCCGGCCTTCAGGTGGTGCAGCACTACGCCAACACGGCCGAGGCCGAGCGCGCGCTGCGCAGCGTGGAGGTCTACGCCGTGGTCACGCTGCCGCGCGACTTTGCGCGCACCGTGAAGCAGGGCCGCACGGCCCAGGTCACGCTGCTGCACAACGCGCAACTGGGCACGCATTCGGGCGTGCTGCAGCGCGACGTGCGCGCCGTGGTGGGCACGCTGTCGGCCGGCATCGAGATGGCGGCGCGCAACAAGCGCGGCGAGCCGGCCCAGGCCGTGCGCGTGAGCATGGAGCCCATCCACACGCAACTGCTGGCGCTGTTCAACGTGTCCACCAACTACGAGCAATTCCTGGGCGCGGCGCTGATCCCTGCGCTGCTGCACATCCTGGCCATGACGGCCGGCGCCTGGACCGTGGGACGCGAGCTGCGCGACCGCACGCTGGGCGAATGGTTGGGTACCGATGGTGGCGTATTGCGCACAGGCGCCGCCCTGCTGGGCAAGCTGGCCCTGCCCTGGGCCTCGCTCACGCTGGTGGCGCTGCTCGCGCTGGCAGGCATCACCTGGGGCCGAGGCTGGCACCCGCCGGGCAACCTGGCCTGGGTGGCGGCGGGCCTGGCGCTGCTGATGGCCGTGTCGGTGGCGGCCGGCGCGGCGCTGGCGGGCCTCACACGCTCGCTGCGCACGGCCCTGTCGGGCGCGGGCTTCTTCGCAGCACCGGCGTTTGCGTTCAGCGGCGTGGGCTTTCCGCTGGCGGGCATGCCGGCCAGTGCACGTGCCTGGGCCGAGGCCATGCCCTATACGCACTACATCCGCCTGCAGATCGAGCAGTTGCAGATGGGCGCACCGCTGCGCACCAGTGTTTCCACCGTGGTGGCACTGGCGCTGGCCACGGCCTTGCTGCTTGCGATCTGCACGCTGGCCCTGCACCTGGCACGCAGCCGGCCCGAGAGCTGGGGAGGACGGTGATGGACGCACGACACGATCAACCCGCAGAGCCGGCAAGCCTGTGGAGCGCCTGGCTGCAGGCGCTGGCCACCATTGCCCGCGACAAGGGCGTGCTGCTGCTGCTCGTGGCCGCGCCCGTGCTCTACGGCTTCTTCTACCCCTGGTTCTATGCCGACGAGGTGCTCACGCGCGTACCCGTGGCCGTGGTGGACATGGACGGCAGCAGCCTGTCGCGCCAGATCACGCGCTTTGCCGAGGCCGATCCGCGCATCGAGGTGCGCCTGGTGACCGCCAGCGAGCGCGAGGCACAGGAGGCGCTGTGGCGCGGCGAGGTGGAGGGCTATGCGCTGATCCCCGCCAACCTCAAGCGCAGCGTGGTTCGCGGCGAGGAAGCCCTGGTCCGCCTGGAGGGCAATGGCGCCTATGCCCTGCTCAACAAGGCCGTGCAGTACGGCTTTGCCGAGGCCGTGGGCACGGTGTCCGCGGGCGTCGAGATGCGCAAGCTGCAGGCCGCGGGCCAGAGCGCGCAGCAGGCGGCGGCCAGCCGCAACCCGGTGCAGCTGCAGATGGTGGCGCTGTTCAACCCGACCGAGGGCTATGGCAGCTTCGTCGTGCCCGCCGTGGCGCTGCTGATCCTGCAGCAGACCCTGCTCATGGGTGCGGCCATGCTCGCCGGCACCTGGGTGGAGGCCGGCCGGCACCGGGCGCGGGCCCGCACCTGGCTGGGCCGGCTGCTGGCGCTGAGCACGCTGGGCTGGGCCAGCGGCCTGTTCTACTTCGGCTGGATCTTTTTGCTGCACGACTATCCGCGCGGCGGCAACCCGCTGGGCGCGCTGGCGCTGCTGGCCTGCTACGTGCCGGCCATCGCAGCCCTGGGCGCATTGGTCGGCCTGTGGGTGGGCAACCGCGAGCGTGCACTGCAGGTGCTGCTGTTCACCACGCTGCCGATCGCCTTCGTGGCCGGCTTCTCCTGGCCCGTGGAGGCGCTGCCCGAGCCGCTGCAATGGGCGCGCTGGCTGCTGCCCAGCACCTCGGGCGTGCAGGCCTCGCTGCGCCTGAACCAGCTGGGTGCGCCGCTGGACGCCGCCTTGCCGCAGCTGTGCGCCCTGGTGGCGCTGGGCACGGCGTGCACGGTGGCGCTGCTGGCCTGGACAAGACCGGGTTTCGGCCGATCTGCTTGAGAACCTGGAACCTGGGCAGCAAGCCCGCGTAACATCTCGGGCATTCCGGTATTCCCAGAGAAGATGCCCTTGACACACTCCGCACCGACTGCCCCGCGCGACGGCGACGCCCCGCAGTACCAGCGCATCGTCCAAAGCGTGCTGGCCGATTCCAGGCAGCTGATGGAGCGGGTCGCCGAGGCGGCGCGCATGTCCCTGCAACTGCGCCAGGAGGAGGCCCGCACCTCCGGCGAGCACCAGGCCATGCACGAAGCGCAGCAGCAGCTCATGCGGCTCACCTCCGTGATGGGCGAGCGCTACCCCGGCGCGCTGCGCAAGGCCCTGGAACAGCAGACCGCAGCGCCGGGGGAGGAAAAGCCCTCGCGCTCCCTGTTCACCATCCATTTCGACCAGCTCGAACTGATGGACGAGTCGCAGATCACCGAAAGCGTGGAGCGCGCCCGTGCCACCCAGATCCTGGCATCGGCCGTGGAGGGGCCGCTGGCCGACCTTGACGCCCTGGTGTGTGCAGCCCGGGGGCTGCAAAGGGTTCAGCCCGAGCACAACCCCCTGCGCCCCGAAGTCTTCCTGCAGGCGCTGCAGGCCGTGGTGTCGCAGATGCAGGTCAGCGCACAGATGCGCAACGACTGGATGGCGCACATGGCCAAGGCACTGGGCACGGAGCTGCGCCGGCTTTACCTGGCGCAGATCGACCTGCTCAAGCAAGGCGGCGTGCAGCCCGCAGGCTATGCCATGCGCCAGGCCGACGGCCAGGTGGTGTATGTCGCGCCGGCCAGCGACGGCGCCTCTCCGGGCTTCGGGGCTGAAACGGGCATGGGCATGGACTTGGGGCTGCCCGCACCGGCCGGCGCGGCCGACCCGCTGCTGACACTCGACCGGCTGCGCCGCCTGCTGCTCGGCGAGTTCAGCGGGAAGCCCGCGCCAGCCCCGGCAGGTGCGCCGAACGATGAGCCCTTTGCCGAACGTTTTGCACGCGAGTTCGAAAGCCCTGGCGGCCTTCCCCCGATCGATCCGCCCGCCACGGATTTCGCCGTGACCGTGCCCGCGGCCTTCGAGGCACTGCAGGAGATGAACCAGGTCGGCAAGATGATGGAGCGCCTGGGCAGCAGCCAGCGCACCCAGCCGGGCAATGGGCCCGTAGAACAGCGGCGCGCCTCAGGGCTGGGGGATGCCCTCGGCATGGAAGTCGTCGCGCTCATGGTGGACAACATCGCGCACGACAACCGGCTGCCCTGGCCCGTGCAGCAGTTCGTGCGCGCCCTGGAGCCCGCCCTGATACAGCTGGCGCTGGGCGACCCCCGTTTCTTCAGCAACAAGGAACACCCCGCGCGCCGCCTGCTGCAGGACATTGCGGACCGCAGCATGGCGTTCAACGGACCCGAGGCGCCGGGCTTCAAGCGCTTCATGCGCTCCCTCATGGACATTGCCGGGCCGCTGGCCACCGCCACCATCGAAGGGGCGGACGACTTCGAGCAGGTCCGCCAGCAGCTGCACGCACAATGGGCCGACAGCGAGCAGGCGCGCGAACACGAGCGCCAGCGCGCCATCGAGGCGCTGCAGCACGCGGAGCAGCGCCATCTGCTGGCGGCCCAGATATCCGCAGAGATCCGGCTGCTGCCGCAGATCGACCACATTCCCGGCGAGATTGCCCATTTCCTGCTCGGCCCCTGGGCCCAGGTCATGGCCCAGGCGCGCCTGGCCGACCCAAGCGGCAGCGCCGACCCGGGCAGCTATCAGGAACTGGTGGGCATTCTGGTCTGGAGCGCACAGCCCGAGCTGACCCGCATGCACACCGGCGAACTCGCGCGCCTGATTCCCCAACTGCTGACCCGGCTGCGCAATGGCCTGGCGCTGATCGACTACCCCGCGGACCGGACCGAAGCGGTCTTCGGGCAGTTGATGCAGTTGCACCAGCAGGCCTTCCAGGGCGCGCCCAAGCCCGTCGCACCACCCCAAGCCCCCGCCTTGCCGGCCGATGCGCAGGCGGTGGAAGCACCGGACCTGCTGCTGGATGACGAGCCCTGGGTCGCACCGTCGGAAGCCCAGGATTCCGGCTTCATGGACGACCTGCAGCCCTCGGTGCCAGGGGAGCTCACGCCCCTGCCGGAGCCCACCCCGGTGGATGCACCCGCCCGGCCCGCGCTGGCCGTCGGCAGCTGGGTGAACCTGCTGGTGGCCGGCCAGTGGGAGCGCACCCAGCTGTCCTGGGTCGGCTCGCACGGCACCTTCTTCCTGTTCACCAACGCATCCGGTCGCACCCAGTCGATGACCCTGCGGCTGCTCGACCGGTGCATCCAGCAGGGCAGCCTGCAGGTGCTCAGCCAGCAGCCCGTGGTGGATGTGGCCCTGGACGCCGTTGCGCAGACGGCCATGCGCAACAGCCTGGAAAGCAAATCATGAACGGGAAGCAGGCGCTGGCGCGGGGTGCCCGCCTGACCGCCGCAGCACCAGCATGCAGAACAGCGGCGCCATGGTGTACATGCTGACCGAGTAGATGGCTGCCGGCAGCGCGAGCTGGAAGTTGTTCAGCACCGACAGCGCAATGAAGATCGCCAGCGTGGAGTTGTGGATGCCGATCTCGAAGCCGATGGCCGTGGACAGGGACTTGTCCATGCCCACCGCGCGCGGCAGGAAGTAGCCCGCGCCAAGGCTCAGCGCGTTGAACAACAGCACGGCAGGGCCGATGTCGGCAAACGAGGCCGACAGCGCCGCCCATTCCTTCACGATGGCGATCAGTGCAAAGGCGGCCAGCACCAGGGCGCTGAAGAGCTTCATGGGCTTTTCCATGCGCGCGCTGAAGGCCGGGGCGCGCCGGTGCACCGCCATGCCCACCACCACGGGGATGAGCACGATCACGATCACCTCCAGCACCTTGCCGAACTGCAGCGGCACCACCTGCCCCGTCTTGGCGAAGGTGGCGATGGCCCAGTTGGTGATGAGCGGCAGGCTCACGATGGACAGCAGCGTGTTGATGGCCGTGAGCGAGATGTTCATCGCCACGTTGCCGCCGAACAGGTGGCTGAAGAGGTTGGCCGACACGCCGCCCGGCGAGGCCGCCAGCAGCATCAGCCCCACGGCGTAGAGCGGCGGCACGCCCAGTAGCACGATGAGGCCGTAGCAAGCCGCAGGCAGCACCAGCACCTGCAGCACCAGGGCCAGCACCACGGCACGCGGGTACTGCAGCAGGCGCCGGAAGTCGGCTACGGTGAGCGACAGGCCCAGGCCGAACATGACGAGGCCCAGCGCAATGAACAGCAGCGTGGGCAGGATGGAAACAAAGCTCATGGGGCGCAATCGCGGCCAGGGGCTGGCCGCGCTCCTGTGACAAAACCCACGGCACCGTTACCGGTGCCGTGGGCAAACGTTCGATGAAGGGGGAGGCTCAGGCCGTCGCGGCGGGACCGGTGCGCAAGCGAACCGGGCCGCTGCGCTGCTCGATGGCGTGCTGCACATCCTTGCGCAGGCCCATCAGAAAGCCCAATTCGGCCACCACGAACAGCGGGCCAACGATCAGGCCCACCAGATCGTCCACGAAGGCCGGCTTGCGCCCCTCGTAGTAGTGGCCCACGAACTGGATCACCCAGCCCACGGCGAACAGGCCCACGCCCGCGGCCAGCCAGAGCGTGGTGCCCTGCACCGCCAGCCACTGGCCGCCGGCCAGCATGGCCGCCAGCAGCGTGGCCATCACCAGACCATAGCGGGTATCGAGCCGGAAGTAGAAGACGCTGGCCGCGATGGCCGCCACCAGGGCCGGCCCCACGGGCACGCCACCCAGCAGCCAGACCGGGCGCGAGAGCAGGATCACCACGGCGAACATGATCATGGGCACGCCCACGAAGTGCGTATGGATGTTGCGCGGGTCGCGGTGGTACTCGGCGTACTGGGACAGGTGGTCGATCAGGGTTTTCATGGGTGTCTCCTGGTATTGTTTTGAGCAGCATCCATAGTCGCGCTCCCCCCGGCCAACGTCTGTCGGAAAGCCGACACAACGCCCCGCCCGACCCGATCCCTTGCATGACCGACCCTGCCGCCTACCTTCCCGTGCTCCAGACCGGCCGCTGGTTCGCCCACCTGCCCCCCGATTTCGCCCAGCCGCTGCTCGCCATGGCCCACCTGCGCCAATTGGCGCCCGGCGAGGTGCTGTTCCTGCGCGGCGATGCGCCCTGCGGTCTGTATGCCGTGGTGCGCGGCGCGATCAACATCTCGGGCACGGGCGGGCGGGCGGACGAGGCGCGCGCCGCCATGCTCACGCGGCTGGAGCCACCGCACTGGTTCGGCGAGATCTCGGTCTTCGACAACTCGGCCCGCACCCACGATGCGCATGCGGCCGAGGCCAGCACCCTGCTGCAGATACCGCACGATCCGCTGCAGGCCTGGCTCACGGCCCATCCGCAGCACTGGCATGCGCTGGCCCTGCTGCTCACCGACAAGCTGCGCACCGCCTTCGTGGCCATCGAGGAGTTGGCCCTGCTGCCCGCCGGCCAGCGCCTGGCGCGCCGCCTGGTGATGATGGCCGAGGGCTACGGCCAGTGGACGGCCGAGGGCCAGTCGCGCCGGGTGATCGGCATCTCGCAGGAGCAGCTGTCGCTGATGCTGGCGATTTCGCGCCAGACCACCAACCAGATCCTCAAGGACCTGGAAGCCCGCGCACTGGTGCGCGTGCACCGCGGCGAGGTGGAGATCCTGGACCTGGCGGCCTTGCGCGCGACTTGCTATTGAAACGATAGCTATCGACGCATGCGGGTTATCACCCAGCGGCAATTGAGCCACAAATACTAAGAACACGTTCTATTTCCGGGCAAAATGGCACCATGCAACTGAACTACATCGCCAACGCCTCCGTACCGTCTTCGTCGGGCCGTACGCTGCCCGTGATCGACCCGTCCGACGGCCAGCCCTTCGACGAGATCCAGCGCAGCAATGCCGACGACATCGATGCGGCGGTGCATGCGGCACGCCAGTGCTACAACGCCGTGTGGCAGCGCATGGCGCCCGCCGACCGCGGCCGCCTGCTGCAGCGCCTGTCGGCCAAGGTGCTCGAGCATGCCGACGAGCTGACCGCGCTGGAGCAGCGCGACTGCGGCAAGCCCACCAAGCAGGCACGGGCCGACACGCTGGCGCTGGCGCGCTATTTCGAGTTCTATGCCGGTGCCTGCGACAAGCTGCATGGCGAGACCCTGCCCTACCTGGACGGCTACAGCGTGCTCACCTGGCGCGAGCCGCACGGCGTGACGGGCCATGTGATCCCCTGGAACTACCCGATGCAGATCTTCGGCCGCAGCGTGGGCGGGGCCCTGGCCGCCGGCAACGTCTGCGTGGTCAAGCCGGCCGAGGACGCCTGCCTGTCGCTGATCCGCGTGGCCCAGCTCGCGGCCGAAGTGGGCTTCCCTTCGGGCGCGATCAACATCGTCACCGGCTACGGCCACGAGGTCGGCGACGCGCTCGCGCGCCACCCGGGCATCGACCACATCAGCTTCACCGGCAGCCCCAAGATCGGCACGCTGATCCAGCAGGTGGCGGCCGAGCGCCACTGCCCCGTGACGCTGGAGCTCGGTGGCAAGAGCCCGCAGATCATCTTTGCCGATGCCGACCTGGATGCCGCCGTGCCCGTGGTCATCAACGCCATCGTGCAGAACGCGGGCCAGACCTGCAGCGCCGGCTCGCGCGTGCTGATCGACTCGCTCATCTACGAATCCCTGCTCGCACGCCTGGGCAAGGCCTTCGAGGCCCTGCGCGTGGGCCCCGCGGCCATGGACCTGGACGTGGGCCCGCTGATCCGCCAGACCCAGCAGCAGCGCGTGTGGGACTTTCTGTCCGACGCGCAGGTGGCCGGCATCCCCATGGTGGCCCAGGGCACGGTGGTGGACGAATCCCCCGAAGGCGGCTTCTACCAGGCCCCCACGCTGCTGCGCGACGTGCCGGTGCAGCACCGCCTGGCGCAGGAAGAAGTCTTCGGCCCCGTGCTGTCGGCCATGGCCTTCCAGGACGAGGACCATGCGGTGGAACTGGCCAATGCCACCCAGTTCGGCCTGGTGGCCGGCATCTGGACGCGCGATGGCGCGCGCCAGTTCCGCATGGCCAAGCGCGTGCACAGCGGCCAGGTGTTCATCAACAACTACGGCGCCGGCGGCGGCGTGGAGCTGCCCTTCGGCGGCGTGAAGTCCAGCGGCTACGGACGCGAGAAGGGCTTCGAGGCGCTGTACGGCTTCACCACGCTCAAGACGGTGGCCATCAAGCACGGCTGAGCCCGGTGTCCCGCCCCTGCGGCGGGACGCAGCGATTTGCGAAGACTCTCTCCATGCCCCTGAGCCCCCCCGCCCCCCGCACCGCCCGCCATGTCCGGCGCGTGACCTACCAGGGCTTCGAGCGCGACGACGGCCTGTGGGACATCGAAGGCGAGCTGCACGACAGCAAGGCTTACGATGCCCCCGTGCACCGCGGCGAGGGCATGCGCCGCGCAGGCGAGCCCATCCACCACATGCTGCTGCGCGTGACGGTGGACCGCCAGCTCGTGGTGCAGGCCATCGACGTCGCCATGGATGCCCACCCGCTCAAGGACTGCCCGCTGGCCCAGGCCGCGCTGCAGCAGATGGTGGGCTGCAGCATGACGCGCGGCTGGCGCCAGGCCATCCAGAAGCACCTGGGCGGCGTGGCCAGCTGCACGCATCTGCGCGAGCTGCTGTTCAACCTGGCCACGGCCGCCTTCCAGTCCGTCACCGCCGTGTTCGCGCCGCCGGCCAACGGCGATCCGCCCCGCCACCTGGGCCAGTGCACGGGCTGGGCCTTCGACGGCAACGGCGTGAAGGAGCACTTCCCGCAGTTCTACGGCCGCGTGCCCGCAGAGGCCAAGGCGTCACCCGCCCCCGAACCCTCGGCCTGACTGGCCCCTTTTCACCGCCCCCATTTTTCCAACACAGGGAGACACTCCATGCGTGCACAGAACAAATCCGTCATCGTCACCGGCGCCGGCAACGGCATTGGCGAGGGCATAGCCAAGCGCCTGGCGGCCGAGGGCGCCAAGCTCATCGTCAACGACATCAATGAAGCCGGTGGCCAGCGCGTGGTGGCCGAGATCACCGCAGCCGGCGGCACAGCCGCCTTCTTCAAGGCCGACGTGACCAACTCCGCACAGGTCAAGGCCTTGGTCGATGAAGCCGTGCGCCTGTACGGCCAGCTCGACGTGATGGTCAACAACGCCGGCTGGACGCACCGCAACCGCCCCATGCTGGAGGTGAGCGAGGAAGAGTTCGACAAGGTCTATGCCATCAACATGAAGAGCATCTACCTGTCGGCCATCCACGCCGTGCCGGCGCTGCGCCAGGTGGGCGGCGGCAGCATCATCAACATCGCCTCCACCGCCGGCCTGCGCCCGCGCCCGGGACTGACCTGGTACAACGGCTCCAAGGGTGCCGTGATCATCACCAGCAAGTCCATGGCGGCCGAGCTGGGCCCGGACAACATCCGCGTGAACTGCATCAACCCCGTGTTCAACCCCGACACCGGCCTGGCGGCCGAGTTCGCGGGCGGCCCGGTGGACGATGCGCGCCGCGCCAAGTTCCTGGCCACGATTCCGCTGGGCCGCTTTTCCACCGCGCTGGACGTGGCCAACGCCGCGCTCTACCTGGCCAGCGACGAGGCCTCGTTCATCAACGGTGTGTGCATCGAGGTCGATGGCGGCCGTTGTGTCTAACCTGTAGGTCTTAAGGGCAAGCTGCAGTGCAGCATGCCAAAAACGGCAACTGCGGCAAAATCGGCCCCATGGCCGAACGTGTGATCCCCCTGGTGGACCAGCGCATCGCCGCCCTCCGGGCGGTGGTGCCGCCGCATGCCCAGGCGCCCACCGGCCACCTGGTGGACACGCGCGGGCGGGCCTTGCGTGACCTGCGCATCAGTGTGACGGACCGCTGCAACTTCCGCTGCAGCTACTGCATGCCCAAGGAAGTCTTCGACAAGGACTACCCCTACCTGCCCCATAGCGCGCTGCTCAGCTTCGAGGAGATCACGCGCCTGGCGCGGCTGTTCCTGGCGCATGGCGTGCGCAAGATCCGCCTGACGGGCGGCGAGCCGCTGCTGCGCAAGAACCTCGAAGTGCTGATCGCGCAACTGGCGCAGTTGCGCACCGTGGACGGCCTGCCGCCCGATCTCACGCTCACCACCAATGGCTCGCTGCTGGTGCGCAAGGCCCGCGCGCTCAAGGATGCCGGCCTGAACCGCGTGACGGTGAGCCTCGATGGCCTGGACGACGCGGTGTTCCGGCGCATGAACGACGTGGACTTCCCCGTGGCCGATGTGCTCGCGGGCATCGAGGCCGCGCATGCGGCGGGGCTGTCGCAGATCAAGGTCAACATGGTGGTCAAGCGCGGCACCAACGACCACGAGATCCTGCCCATGGCGCGGCACTTCCGCGGCACGGGCACCACGCTGCGCTTCATCGAGTACATGGACGTGGGCGCCACCAACGGCTGGCGCATGGACGAGGTGCTGCCCTCGGCCGAGCTGATCGCGCGCCTGCGCGCCCACCTGCCCCTGGTGCCGCTGTCCCCCACCAGCCCGGGCGAGACGGCCGAGCGTTGGGGCTACGCCGATGCCAGCGGCCGGCACGACCCTGCGCTGGGTGAGGTGGGCGTGATCAGCAGCGTGACCCAGGCCTTCTGCCACGACTGCAACCGCGCCCGCCTGTCCACCGAAGGCCGGCTCTACCTGTGCCTGTTCGCCAGCCAGGGACATGACCTGCGCAGCCTGCTGCGCGGTGGTGCGGATGACGAGGCCATCGCGGCCGCCATCGGCGCCATCTGGCAAGGACGCAGCGACCGGTATTCGGAACTGCGCGGCAGCCTGCCTGCCGACACCGCCATGCCAGGTGCCGCGCGCCGGGTGGAGATGAGCTACATCGGCGGCTGAGCCCGCGCGGCGCAAGCCGCCAGCCCGCTACGCCACGCAGCAGCGCACGCATGATCGACCCGCAGCACATCACCGGCCTGGTCCTCGCAGGGGGACGGGGCGCTCGCATGGGCGGGCTGGACAAGGGCCTGCAGCTGTTTCGCGGCCTGCCACTGGCCCAGCATGCGCTGCGGCGCCTGCAACCGCAGGTGGGCACCCTGCTGCTCAATGCCAACCGCAACCTCACGGCCTATGCGGCCTTCGGAGTGCCGGTGTGGCCCGATGCCCAAGCGGACTACCCCGGGCCGCTGGCGGGGTTTCTGGCGGGGCTTACGCACTGCACCACGCCGTGGCTGCTCACGGCGCCGTGTGACACCCCCCTCTTCCCGAGCGACCTGGCGGCGCGCCTGGCCGAGGTGGCAGAGCGCGAGGGCAGCGACATCGCCATGGCGGCCGGGCCGGAGCCCGATGCCCAGGGCCAGCCCGTGCTGCGCCCCCAGCCCGTGTTCTGCCTGCTGCGCGCCACGCTGCGCGACAGCCTGGCCCACCATGTGGCGGCCGGCGGCAGCAAGGTGCGCGTCTGGGCCATGCAGCAGCGCTGCAGCGTGGTACCGTTTGACCGACCCGGCGATGCGCCCGATGCCTTCGCCAACGCCAATACGCTGGCCGAGCTGCAGGCACTGCAGTCGCCCACCGACTGACATTGCGCCCCCTCACGTTGCGCCCCGCCTGCCCATGAAACCCATCGCCCAGATTGCCGCCGAACTGCCCGGCTACGACCCCGACGCCATGGGCGTGGAGCAGGTCGGCGCCGTCTTGGCGCAACTGGTGGAGCATCCGGTGGCGCAGGCGGAAGAAGCCGGCATCTTCGACGCGCTGGGCCGCGTGCTGGCCGAGGACGTGGTCTCGCCCATCGACGTGCCCGCGCACGACAACTCGGCCATGGACGGCTATGCCTTCGCGGGCGCGCAACTGGCGCCCGGCCAACCACTGACCCTGCGCGTGGCAGGCACGGTGATGGCCGGCCACACCTTTGCAGGCACGGTGGCGGCAGACGAGTGCGTGCGCATCATGACCGGCGCCCCCATGCCGCCGGGGCTGGACACGGTGGTGCCGCACGAGCTCACCACACCTGCCGCCGAACCAGGCCACATCACGGTGGCCGCCGATGCCGTGCGCCCGGGCGGCAACCGCCGCCGCGCGGGCGAGGACCTGCCTCGGGGCGGCACGGCGCTGGCACGGGGCGAGCCCCTCACCCCCGCGGCCCTGGGCTTGCTGGCCAGCCTGGGGCTGGCACGCGCCACCGTATACCGGCGCCTGCGCGTGGCGGTGTTTTCCACCGGCGACGAGATCCTGAGCCTGGGCGAAGCACCGCGCCCCGGCGCGGTGTACGACAGCAACCGCTACACCCTCTTCGGCCTGCTCACGCGACTGGGGGTGCAGGTGATCGACCTGGGCGCCGTACCGGACGACCCGGCCCGCATTGCCGCCACGCTGCGCAGCGCGGCGCAGCAGGCCGATGCCATCATCACCAGCGGCGGCGTGAGCGCGGGCGACGCCGACCACACGCGCAGCATGCTGCACAAGCTGGGCGACGTGGCCTTCTGGCGCGTGGCCGTCCAGCCCGGGCGGCCGTTGGCCGTAGGCCGCATCCGCCCGCCGGGAGTCGATGCAGGCCCGGGTGCCCTGCTGTTCGGCCTGCCCGGCAATCCGGTGGCGGTGATGGTGGCCTTCCTGGCCTTCGTGCGCCCGGCGCTGCTGCGCATGATGGGCCACACCCGCGCCCAGCCCCCGCTGCTGCGCGCCACCACCACCGAAGCGCTGCGCAAGCGGCCTGGCCGCACCGAGTACCAGCGCGGCATCGTCGCCACCGCGCCCGACGGCAGCCTGCAGGTGCGCAGCACCGGCAACCAGGGCTCGGGCGTGCTCAGTTCCATGGTGCGGGCCAATGGCCTCATCGTGCTGGAACGTGATCGCGGCCCCGTGGCCGCGGGCGAAGTGGTCGATGTCATGGTGTTCGAAGGAAGCATGTGACTCCCCCTGAGTCGCCTTGAGCCTCCGCGCTGCCGCCGGAGGCGGCTGCTCTTCGTTGCCATCCAAGCCTGCGCAGGCAGGCTTGGAGCTGCGGCACTCAGGCCCTGAGGGGGAGACGCCACCCGTGGCCTGGCGAAGCCAGTTCCACGGTGGCGCTGGCTTCCAGCGTGCCCGTAATGCAGACATCGGGGAAAGTCGCGGTGTCATCAATAACTGACACGCCCATGCGGTGATCACCTCTGCCCTACCCTTGGGCCATTGCCTACGCTGAATCATCCCCATCTGGAAAAGACAGGAAGAGAATACGCCGTGCCCTACGCTGCCAAACACCTTGTACAACCCCCGTCGCGCGATGAAGTGGACCAATTGGCCGGGGCCACCGTGGTCGAGTTCGGCACGCCCTGGTGCGGCCACTGCCAGCGCGCCCAGCCGCTGATCGAGGGGGCCTTGAAAGACCGCGCCGATGTGGCCCACGTCAAGGTCGAGGATGGGCCGGGCCAGCGCCTGGGGCGTACATTCGGCGTGAAGCTCTGGCCCACCCTGGTCTTCCTCAAGGATGGCAAGGAAGTGGACCGCCTGGTGCGGCCCCAGCTGGCGGCCGATGTGCAGCAGGCACTGCAGGCGGTCGCATGACTGCCGGACGGCGCATCATTACTTAGTGTTGTACTTAAATACGCAATTAAGTAAATTTTCTGGCCAACCGCTAGAATGGCCGAATGGAAAAAATCTTCGAAGCGCTTGCGTCCACCCCCCGGCGCAAGATCCTGGCCTACCTGTCCGAGACCGAGCTGTCGGCGGGCGAGATCGCCGCGCGCTTCGAGATGAGCAAGCCCTCGCTCTCGCAGCACCTCAAGGTGCTGGAGAACGCAGGCCTCGTCACGTCGGAAAAGCGCGGCCAGTTCGTCTACTACAGCCTGCTGCGCGACAACCTGGCGCACACCCTTACCGGCTTCATGCAGAGCGTGTGCCCCGTGTCCACAGGGCTCAAGAAGGAAAGCCGCGCTCTGGCCCAGAGCAAGGCCAAGGCCAAACCGGCTACTGAATAGCGCTTTTTATCCGCGTCCGGCGAAGGGCATGTTGGATGCCATCACGGTCATGTTGAGCACATTCGCACTCAATGGCAGGCCGGCCATGTAGCTCACCGCCTCCGCCACATGCTTCACGTCCATCAGCGGCTCGGTGGACATGGTGCCGTTGGCCTGGCGCACGCCCTCGCCTTTGCCCATGCGCGCAGCCAGGTCGGTCAGCGCATTGCCGATGTCGATCTGGCAGCCCACGATGTTGAACGGACGTCCGTCTAGCGCCAGGCACTTGGTCAGGCCCAGTACGGCGTGCTTGCTGGCCGTGTAGGGGCTGCTGAAGGGCCGCGGCGTGTGGGCCGAGATGGAACCGTTGTTGATGATGCGCCCGCCCTGCGGCGACTGGCGGCGCATGAGGCCGAAGGCCGCACGCGCGCACAGGAACACGCCGGTGATGTTGGTGTTCACCACATCGAGCCACTTCTCCACGGGCAGTTCGTCCATGGGCACGGCGGGCGCGCCGATGCCGGCATTGTTGAAAAGCACGTCCAGGCGGCCGCACTCTTTCTCGACGGTCTGGAACAGCGCATCGACGCTGGCCGGGTCGCGCACGTCGGACACCACGGCCAGGGCCTTGCCGCCCGCCGCCTGGGTCTCGGCCACCAGGGCGTCGAGCAGTTCGGTGCGGCGGCCGGTGGCCACGACGTGGAAACCGTCCTTGGCGAGCTGCAGGGCTACGGCACGGCCGATGCCGCTGCCGGCACCGGTGACGAGAGCGACTTTCTGTGGGGGAAGAGAGGACACGCAATGACTCCTGTTGGATAGGTAAAAGCTGGCGAACGCGGAACATTACACTGCTCCGTGCGACTCCACGTACAGCGCATACAGCGAGTGGCTGCTGGTCATGTACAGCCGGTTGCGCTTGGGCCCGCCGAAGGCAAGGTTGGCGCAGCGCTCGGGCAGGCGGATGAAGCCGATGGGCTTGCCCTCCCGGTTGAAGACCTTCACGCCGTCCATCTCCTCGGACTTGCCCGTGGGCAGGTGCGCTTTCATGCCGCCGCCGATGTCGGTGGGCTCGGCCGCCACGGCGCCCGTGTAGCCCCAGCCGCACCACAGGTTGCCGTCGCGGTCCACCTTGAAGCCGTCGAACGCACCGGGGCCGGCGGCGTCGATGAGCTTGGTCTTGTTGGACACCGTGGCACCGTCGGCCGACACATCGTAGGCCCAGATGCTGCGGTTGGGCGTGCCCTTCCACTCCACCACGTAGAGCTTCTTCTCGTCGGGCGAGAAGGCGATGCCGTTGGGGTTGACCAGGTCGGTGATCACGGCGCTGAGCTTGCCGTCGGGCGCGATGCGGTAGACGTTGGTCGTGGCCTGCTCGGGCATGGCGCGCGAGCCCTCCCATTCGCCGTTGATGCCGAAGGTGGGGTCGGTGAACCAGACGCTGTCGTCCGACTTGACGACGATGTCGTTGGGCGCGTTCAGGCGCTTGCCCTCGAAGCGGTCGGCCAGCACGGTGATGCGCCCGTCCTTTTCGGTGCGGGTGACGCGGCGCGTGACCGAATGCTCGCAGGTGATGAGCCGGCCCTGGCGGTCGCAGACATTGCCGTTGGCGTAGTTGACATTGGTCTTGTGCACCGAGAACTGACCGGTCTTCTCGTCGTACTTCATCAACCGGTTGTTCGGGATGTCGCTGAGCAGCAGGTAGCCGCCCTCGGGGAAGTAGGCCGGCCCCTCGGCCCAGCGCATGCCCGTGCCCAATTGCTCCACCGTGCTGCTGTAGATGCGGTACTTGGTGAAGCTCGGGTCCAGGATGAACACCGACGGGTCGGGGTAGCGCTGGTTGGGCTTGAAGTCGAAGGCCTGCGCGCCTGCCAGGCCGCTGAGCGCGGCCACGCCGGTGCCGGCCGCCGTCTTCAGGAACTGGCGGCGGGCCTGGTTCTGGGTTGTCGTCATCTCTCTTGTCTCCTGTTGTGGTTTTGAATGAAGGGAATTGGAATGCGGCTTCGGCCGCAGTGTCAGGTGACGGGTGCTGGATTGAAGAGGACCAGCGCGTTGTGCAGCTTCCACTGCTCGGCCCAGGTCTTCTTGCGGCCGCTGGCCACGTCGAGCATGCGCTGGAACCTCGCCCAGCCCACGTCGGCAATGGTCTTCTCGCCGGTGGCGATGGTTCCGGCATTGATGTCCATCAGGTCGTGCCAGCGGCGTGCCAGGTCGTCGCGCGTGGCCACCTTGATGACGGGCACCTCGGCCAGGCCGTAGGGCGTGCCGCGGCCGGTGGTGAAGACGTGCAGGTTCATGCCCGCGGCCAGCTGCAGCGTGCCGCAGATGAAGTCGCTGGCGGGCGTGGCGGCGTAGATCAGGCCCTTTTGCTTGAGCTTTTCGCCCGGCGCGATGACGCCCGAAATCGGCGAGCTGCCAGACTTGACGATGGAGCCCATGGCCTTTTCCACGATGTTGGACAGGCCGCCCTTCTTGTTGCCGGGCGTGGTGTTGGCGCTGCGGTCCACCCGGCCGCGCTGCAGGTAGGCGTCGTACCAGGCCATCTCGCGGATCATGGCCTCGGCCACCTCGGGGGTGGAGGCGCGCGAGGTGAGCTGGTCGATGCCGTCGCGCACCTCGGTCACTTCCGAGAACATCACGGTGGCGCCGGCGCGCACCAGCAGGTCGGTGCAGTAGCCCACGGCCGGGTTGGCGGTGACGCCCGAGAAGGCGTCGCTGCCGCCGCATTGCACGCCCACCACGAGTTCGCTGGCAGGCACGGTTTCGCGCCGGCGCGCGTTCAGGCGCTCCAGGTGCAGCTCGGCCTGGCGCAGGATGGAGTCGACCATGGACATGAAGCCCACGTGCGCATCGTCCTGCAGGCACACCACGTCGAGCGGCGTGTCGGCGCTGGTGCCCGTATCGGCCACGTTGCGCTCGTCCACCAGGGGAATGCTGCCGGGCGGCAGAAGGCGCTCGGGCTGCAGCTTCTCGCAGCCCAGGCTGACCACCATCACCTCGCCGCCGAAGTTGGGGTTGAGCGAGATGTTGCGCAAGGTGCGGATGGGGATCACCGCATCGGGCGCGTCGATGGCCACGCCGCAGCCGTAGGTGTGCTCCAGCGCCACCACGTCGTCCACGTGGGGAAAGCGCGGCAGCAGCTCGGCCTTGATGCGCTGCACGGCGAAGTCCGTGACGCCCGCCACGCACTGCACGGTCTGCGTGATGGCCAGGATGTTGCGCGTGCCCACCGAGCCATCGGCATTGCGGTAGCCCTCGAAGGTATAGCCTTCCAGAGGCGGCTGCGGCTCGGGCTTGACGGTGGCGATGGGCAGGCCTTCGAGTTCGCGCGCCTCGGGCATGCGCAGCAGGCGCTCGTGCACCCAGCTGCCCGCGGGGATGGCTTTGAGCGCATAGCCAATGGGCACGTTGTAGCGGCGCACCTCGCCGCCTTCGGGAATGTCCACCAGCGCCACCTTGTGCGCCTGGGGCACCTTGTCCACCAGGGTCAGGCCCGAGGGGAACACCGTGCCCGCGGGCAGCCCACCGTCGGTGGCGACGATGGCGACGTTGTCGCGCTCGTCCATCTTGATGTGCAGGGGCGGCCGCGCCGGGGTCGCGGTGGATGCGGTGCTATCGGTCATGGGGAGTTCTCTGTGCTGTTTTTCTCAATCTACCGCAGGCGCTTCAGGGGCGCTGTCCGACCTCGGCCACCTCGCGCGTCCAGGCGCGCGCCTGCTCGCTCAGGCTCAGGCCCAGGCCGGGGCGCGTGGGCACGAGCATGCGGCCGTTCTGGATCTCCAGCCGCTCGTTGAACAGCGGCTCCAGCCAGTCGAAATGCTCCACCCAGGGCTCGGTGGCATACACGGCGGCCAGGTGCACATGCAGTTCCATAGCGAAGTGGGGGCCCAGGCTCAGTCCGGCCTGCTCGGCCTGCCCGGCGATCTTGAGGAAGGGCGTGATGCCGCCCACGCGCGGCGCATCGGGCATCAGGTAGTCGGCCGCGCGGTGGCGGATCAGCTCGCCGTGCTCGGCGGCGCTGGTCAGCATTTCGCCGGTGGCGATGGGCGTGTCGAAGGTCGCGGCCAGGGCGGCGTGGCCCTCGAAGTCGTAGGCGTCGAGCGGCTCCTCGATCCACACCAGGTTGAATTCTTCAAAGATGCGGCACATGCGCTGGGCCGTGGGGCGGTCCCATTGCTGGTTGGCGTCCACCATCAGCGGCACCTGCTCGCCCAGGTGCTTGCGCACGGTCTCCACGCGCTGGATGTCCAGCGCCCGGTCGGGCTGGCCCACCTTGAGCTTGATGCCGCCGATGCCGCGCTCGATGGAGGCGCCCGCGTTCACCACCAGTTGCTCGATGGGCGTGTGCAAAAAGCCGCCCGAGGTGTTGTAGCACTGCACCGAGTCGCGCTGCGAGCCCAGCAGCTTGGAGAGCGACAGCCCCGCGCGGCGCGCCTTGAGGTCGTACAGCGCCACATCGAAGGCGCCGATGGCCTGGGTGGACATGCCGCTGCGCCCCACCGAGGCGCCGGCCCAGCACAGCTTGGTCCACAGGCGCGAGATGTCGCTCGGGTCTTCGCCGATCAGTGCGGGCGCGATCTCCTTGGCGTGGGCGAACTGCCCGGGTCCGCCCGCGCGCTTGGAATAGCTCAGCCCTAGGCCCTTGTGGCCGTCCTTGGTCTCGATCTCGGCGAACAGCATCGCGATCTCGGTCATCGGCTTCTGGCGGCCGGTGAGCACCTTGGCATCGCTGATCGGGTTGGCCAGCGGCAGGTAGCACGAGGAGATGCGGACCCAGGCGATGGAATCGCCAGCGGCGGAGAGGGTGGAGGCTGTCATGGGCAGGGGCTGGGGAAGATCAGGGAAAACAAAAAGCCCCAAGGCTGCGCCTCGGGGCCGGTGACATCAATCAATAGAAATCTTGCCGGTCTCGATCACCGTCTTCCAGCGCGCGTATTCCTTCTTCTGGAAATCAGCGAACTGGGCTGGCGTGTTGACCACCATCTCGAAGCCGATGCCGACGAACTGGTCCTTGACCTTGGGGTCGTTGAGCGCTTCGGCAAAGGCGGCATGGGCCTTCTCGCGCACGGCGGGCGGCAGGCCCTTGGGCGCGACGATGGCCTGCCAGGAGGTGACCTCCACGTTCTTCACGCCGGCCTCGGTCAGGGTGGGCACATCGGGCAGCACGGGCGAGCGTGCGGCGCTGGTGACGGCCAGGGCGCGCATCTTGCCGCCCTTGATGTACTGCACCACCGAGTTGACGTTCTGGAACGAGGCATCCACCTGCCCGCCCATGATGTCGGTGTGCGCGGGCGCGCCGCCCTTGTAGGGCACGTGGATGGCGGTGGTGCCGGTCTGCTGCCAGAACAGCTCGGCCGTCAGGTGGTCGCTGGAGCCGTTGCCGGCCGAGGCAAAGGTCATCTTGCCGGGATTGGCCTTGAGGTGGGCGACCACATCGGCCACCGACTTGAGCGGCGAGTTGGTGGGCACGACGAGCACATTGGGCGACTGCACGGCCACGGTGATCAGGTCGAAGTCCTTGAGCGCGTCGTACTGCATTCCCTTGAGCAGGTGCGGCGTGATGACCAGCGGGCCCAGCGAGGTGACCAGGAAGGTGGCGCCATCGGCCGGCGCACGCTTGACGAAGGTGGCGCCGATGGTGCCCGTAGCCCCCGCCTTGTTCTCCACCAGGAAGGACTGCTTGAGCTTGTTGGTGAGCAGCGGTGCCACGGCGCGGGCCACCTGGTCGGTGGAGCCGCCGGGCGGGAACGGCACGACCAGGGTGACGGCCTTGTCGGGCCAGGCCTGGGCCTGCGATGCCAGTGCGGCCAGGCCGAGGCACAGGGCGGTGAGTGTCTTTTTCATGCGTTGTCTCCTTGTTGGTAAAAACAGCCCCCGGTACTGGCCCGCCTATCCGGCGCCATGCCTGGAGGATGAGGCAGCTTCCCGCCTCAAAATGGTAACGTTGTCATTTTTGGCAAATGATCCAGGTCTATCGACCCGCTCATCCTTCAGAAGGCGAAACCTTTCCGAAAAACCTTTGCTACCGTTCGGGGCCAAATGATATCGTTGTCATTTTTGCCAGTCAAGCCGGCATGCAGAGGGTTTGGGGGGCCGCCGTAGCGCAGGCCACGCGCAGGCGCGCCAGGCCTGACCCGGCCTGGATTTTTGGTAGGGTACGGGCTTCTCTTCCGATTGCGCCCCGCCCTGCCCTTGCGTCGCCGTACCTGCCCATGAACACCCCCTCCCCTTTCAAGCCCGTCACCCTGCACGATGTGGCCAAGGTCGCGGGTGTGTCGCTCATCACCGCGTCGCGCGCGCTGAGCAACCCGGGTGTGGTGTCGGACAAGACCATCGCCAAGGTGCGCGAAGCCGTGGACGCCACGGGCTACATCCCCAACCTGCTTGCGGGCGGCCTCAAGTCCAAGCGCAGCCGCATGGTCGCGGCCATCGTGCCGGCGCTGTCAGTGTCGCAGTTCCTGCCCACCGTGCAAAGCCTGACTTCGGCGCTGGCCGCAGGCGGCTACCAGGTCATCGTGGGCCAGACCAACTACGACGCCGAGCGCGAGGAGGCCGTGCTCAACACCATGATCAGCCGCCAGCCCGACGGCATCGTGATGACCGGCCTGGTGCAGTCACAGAAGGCGCGCGAGCGCCTGGCGCGCTCGGGCATCCCGGTGGTGGAAACCTGGGACCTGAGCGACCGGCCGGTGGACATGGTGATCGGCTTTTCGCACCTCAAGGTGGGTGGTGCGGTGGGCGGCTATTTTCTCTCGCGCGGTTGGAAGAAGGTGGGCGTTGCCACCGGCAGCGACCACCGCGCCATGCTGCGCCGCGAAGGCTTTCTGGCCACGCTGGGCCGCAACGACGTGCCCACCGCCGTGGTGCCCGCACCCAGCAGCCTGGCCCTGGGCCGGCGCGCCCTGGCCGAGCTGCTGGACAAGGAGCCGGGCCTGGAGGCCGTGTGCTGCAGCTCCGACACCCTGGCCCACGGCGTGCTGGTGGAGGCCCAGGCACGCGGCCTGCGCGTGCCCGAGGACCTGGCCGTGGTGGGCTTTGGCAACGCCGAGTTCGGCGCGCACATGGTGCCCTCCATCACCACGGTGCATGTGGACGGGCCCGAGATCGGCCGCCTGGCGGCCCAGCTCATCCTGGCGCGCTGCAATGGCGAAACGGTGGAGCAGCCCATCGTGGACCTGGGGTTCCGCATGATCGAGCGGCGCTCCACCTCGGTGGATGCGGAGTAACCGGAGGGTGCACGGGTCTACGCCCTGCGCCCCAGCCGCACGGTAGCCAGCAAGGCCAGCGCCACGCAGGTAGCCGCTGCCCCCACCAGGAATGCCATGGTGATGCCGAACCACTGCGTGGCCACACCCACCACCGGCCCGGTCACACCCAGCGCAATGTCGGCAAACGCAATGAAATTGCCCACGGCGCGGCCGCGCAGATCGGGCGGTACCGAGCGCGTGGCAAGCACCCCCATGGCCGGGAACACGAGCGAGAAGCCCAGCCCGGTGAGGGTGGCGCCGAGCACAGCCATGGCGGGGCTGCCGGCCTGCCAGATCAGCAACTGGCCCACGGCTTCGAAGGCCAGCGAGCCCATGGCGACAGCGGTGGCGCCAAAGCGGTCCGGCAGGCCCGAGCCGACCAGGCGCACCAGGATATAGGCCGCGCTGAAGCCCAGCAGCGCCGTGCCTGCATGCGGCCAGCCATGGACCGCATAGTCCAGCGTGAGGAAAGCCGCCATGGCCGCATAGGGCACGGTGGCCAGCGCCAGCACCAAGCCCGGCCGCCAGATGAGGCCCAGCACGCGGTGGAACGGCACGCGCTGCTGGCCGCCCGAGGCCGGCACCGCCGGCAACCGCAGTGCAATGGCCCAGGCCACCAGCGGCGTGAGGCATGCGAGCACACCCACACCGGCAAAGCCAAAGGCCGGCTGCACCGCCAGCCCCAGCGGTGCGCCCAGGCCCAGTGCGGCATAGATGGCAATGCCCACCCAGGACATGACGGCACCCGTGCGCGCCGGCCCCACGCGGGCGATGCCCCAGCTCATGAGGCCGGTGAGGAACAGGCTTTCACCCAGGCCTGCAACCGTACGGCCCAGGATCAGCACGGCCAGGCTGGCTGCAGGGGCCATGGGCAGCACGCTGGCCAGCACATAGGCCAGGCCTGCACAGGCCGTGAGCGGCAGGCCCAGCAGCACGGCAAAGCGCGGCCCGCGCTGGTCGCACAAGGTGCCGGCCTGGTGGCGCGTGAGCAGGGTGGCCAGCGACTGCAGGCCGATGGCCCAGCCGACTGTGGCTGCGCCAAAGCCCAGGTGGTGGCCCACCTCCAGCGCCAGGGCGCCGAGTGGAATGCTGATGGACAGAAAGCCCAGGAACACCGCCAGCACCACTGGCGCAAGCCCCGCGAACACGGACGAAGACACGGGTGCCGCCCCGAGCAGGCGCACGGGTGCAACGGAAGAAGAAGACTCGGAGGGAGAGGAAGAAGAAATGGGGATACGTGACGTCATAAAGCGCGCCTCTTTAACGCCGAGACACGCCCTTACTGGGCTCCTCTCGACAAAGGACGCGTTGGATGACGGTAACGCTTACGGCAGGCCGGCGAGCGGCTGCGGGGCGGATTATGGCGTGCGGTTTTGCTGCCCGTCAACCGCACCAGATAAAAAATTTTCCGGTGCGATTACGGGCAAGCCGTGCACGCAGGATCAGCCGCGAACCGCCTTTTCTATCGCCGCCACGTCGATCTTCTTCATCGGCATCATGGCCTGGAATGCCCGCGCGGCCACTTCCCCGCCCTGGGCCATGGCATCGGTCAGCACACGCGGCGTGATCTGCCAGTTGATGCCCCAGCGGTCCTTGCACCAGCCGCACTGGCTCTCCTGACCGCCGTTGCCGACGATGGCATTCCACAGGCGGTCGGTTTCGGCCTGGTCGTCGGTGGCGATCTGGAACGAGAAGGCCTCGCTGTGCTTGAACTGCGGGCCGCCGTTCAGGCCGATGCAGGGGATGCCCGCCACGGTGAACTCTACTGTGAGCACCTTGCCCTTCTTGCCGCCGCCGGGGTAGTCCGACGGGGCCTGGTGCACGGCCGTCACTTGGCTGTCGGGAAAGGTCTGGGCGTAGAAGTTGGCAGCGGCCTCGGCCTCGCTGTCGTACCAGATGCAGACGGTGTTCTTGGCGGCGGGCATGCGGGTCTCCGGTGTGGAAAAGCGCCCAGTGTGTCGCGCCCAGGGCGCGCCTGCAACCCACGGTCTGTAGGACACCGGCTTGATCGGATTGGCACAGAATGCGATTGGCGCGGCACCCTTCGAAAGCACCTCGGAACCTAGACTTTCCTCACACCCATCATCAGGAACCGACATGCCTTTCAGCACCCAACCCTCCTTCACCGTGCACAGCCCCGACATGGCCGATGGCCGCGTGGCGCGCGCGCAGTTCGCCAGCGCCATGGGCGGCCCGGGCGACAACCTGTCGCCGCAGATTGAATGGCAGGGTGCGCCGGCCAGTGCGCAGAGCTTCATCGTCACCATGTATGACCCCGATGCACCCACCGGCTCGGGCTGGTGGCACTGGGCCGTGGCCAACATCCCCGGCAGTGCCTGCGCGCTGCCGCGTGGCGCGGGCGTGGCAGGCACCAGCGCTCTGCCGTCGGGAGCGGTGGAGATCAACACCGACATGGGCGTGCCCGGCTATGTAGGGCCCCTGCCCCCGCCCGGCGAGACGCACCGCTACGTGGTCACCGTGACCGCGCTCGATGTGGCGCGGCTGGACCTGTCGCCGACGGCCACGCCGGCGCTGTTGTCCTTCATCGCCGGAGCCCATACGGTGGGCAAGGCCACCTTCACCGCCATGGGCGCACGCTGAAGAACGCGGCATGGCCCACCCTCCCATACGCAACGCACGCCACGCCCCGGCCGACGGAGCCGCCCTGGCCCGCAGCATCCACGCACTGCCCGGTGTGGGCATGGCGGCCCATGTGCTGCAGGGCCGCGGGCTGGAAATCCTGCGCATGCGCATGGACCAGCCAGCGCTGATCCTGGTCGACCAGGGCACCAAGACCGTGCGCGCCGAGCGCGGCTCATCAGCCCGCGCCGAGCCCGGGCAGGCCATCGTGATCGACGGCCAGCAGACGGTGGACTTCACCAACGCCGTGCCCCGCGGCGTGGACCATTACGAAGCCCGCTGGCTGGTGTTCGACACCGCGCTGCTCGAAGACCCCTACTACCGGGCCCGCGCCGCGCAGGCCGAACGCTCAGGCACCACGGGCGCATCGGTGCGCCTGGTTCCCCAGGTGGCACCGGCACTGGCGAGCGCGTTCGGGCGCGCCGCGCAATCGCTGGCACCGGAGGAAGCCCTGCCCGCACCCATCTCGCGCCTGCGCGTGCTGGAGGTATTGCACTGGCTTCTGGAGCAGCACGGCGTGGCTCTGCGCGCGCCGCAAGCGCATGCCGATGTGTCCGCCAAAGTGCGCGCCCTCATCACGGGCCGGCTCGACACCGAATGGACCGCCGGCCGCATCGCCAGCGAGCTGGCCGTGTCCGAAGCCACCTTGCGCCGCCGCCTGGTGGCCGAAGGCGCATCGCTCACCCAGCTGCTGGTGGACGCACGCATGGCCACCGCGCTCACGCTGCTGCAGGCCACCGCGCAGCCGGTGTCGTCCATCGCGCTGTCGGTAGGCTATGAATCGCCCTCGCGCTTTGCGGTGCGCTTTCGCCAGCGCTTCGGCTTTGCCCCCACGGCCGTGCGCGGCCATGAACGTGGCGCCGCCTGATTCTTTGACCCTTCAACCACACCGACAACACCCATGCTCAAAATCCACCACCTCGGCCACTCCCAATCCGAGCGCATCGTCTGGCTCTGCGAAGAGTTGGGCCTGCCCTACGACCTGGTGCACTACGCGCGCGATGCCGTCACGCGCCTCTCGCCGCCCGAACTCAAGGCCCTGCACCCGCTGGGCGCCGCGCCGCTCATCGAAGACGGCGACCTGCTGCTGGCCGAGTCGGCCGCCATCGTTGAATACATCATCGTCAAGCACGGCGGTGGCCGCCTCAAGCTGGGGCCGGAGCATGCCGACTATGCGCAGTACCTGTACTGGTTCCATTTCTCCAACGGCAACCTGATGCCCGTGATGGGCCGCATGATGGTGGTCAACCGCGCCCAGTTGCCGGCGGACCACCCGGTGCAGCAGAACGCGCAACTGCGGCTGGACCGGGTGCTGGCACTGTTGGAGGCCCGACTGGGCGATGTGCCCTACCTGGCGGGCCAGGAGTTCACGGCCGCCGATGTGATGAGCGTGTTCTCGCTCACCACGATGCGGCTGTTCCAGCCTCTGGACCTGGCGCCGTACCCGAACATCCGCGCCTACCTGCAGCGCATCGGCGCGCGGCCGGCGTACCGGCGTGCAATGGCCAAGGGGGATCCGGATCTGGTGCCGATGCTGGACTGACAACGCAGTTCAACCGGGCTGGCGCAGCATCACAGCCGCCCCTTTGCAAACACCGCGATCCGCTGCGCCGTATCCGGGTCCGCAAAGCACGCATTCGCCGCCTTGCTCTCCGCCGCGAGCGCCTCTTCGATGCGTGGCCCCAGGCCCGAAGTCAGCACGCGCTTGAGGCGGGCGGTGGCCCCGGCCGAACGGGTGGCCACCTCGGCGGCCAGGGCCAGGGCGGTGGGCAGCATCTGGTCGGCGGGCACCACGCGGTTGACCAGGCCCAGGGCCTTGAGGTCGGCGGCGCTCTGGCGCTCGCCCAGCACGATGAGTTCCATGGTGCGCTGGTGGCCCAGGATCTGGGGCAGCAGGTGGGTGACGCCGCCGGTGACGAAGTGGCCCAGCGCCATTTCGGGGAAGAAGCAGACCAGGGTGTCTGCAGCCACCACCATGTCGCAGTTGAGCACCCATTCGAAGCCGCCGCCCACGGCATAGCCGTGCACGGCGCCGATGACGAGCTTGGGGCCGAACATGATGTCGCGCGTGATCTGCTGGATGCGCTCGCAGTGCTCGGCGATGGCGGCGGGGCTTTCGGACTGTTCGCCGAACTCCTTGAGGTCGTCGCCCGCGCAGAAGGCACGGCCCGCTCCGGTGAAGACGATGGCCCGCGTGGCGGGCTCGTTCTGTGCGGCCTGCAGGGCCGCATGCAGGTCCACCAGCAGGGTGCCGCTGATGGCGTTGAGGCGCTCGGGGCGCTGCAGGGTGACGATGCTGACAGCGCTTTCGATGGTGTGGGTGGCAAAGGTCATGGAAGGTGTCTCGCTTTCTTCGCTCGTTGGATGGATGAATGATCAGTGGGTGGAACGCGGCGTCTCAGCCTCGCGGTCCCACGTGCCCGGCGCAATGCCTTCGGCCTGCAGGCGAAATTTCTCGACCTTGTCGGTGGGGGTCTTGGGCAGCGCGGGCAGCAGGCGCAGGTAGCGCGGCACCATGAAGCGGGCCATGCGTTCGCTGCAGTGCTGCGCGAGGGCTTCGGAGTTGAGGTTGGCACCAGGGCGCAGTACCACGCAGGCCATGACCTCTTCCTCGGTCATGTCGCTGGGCACGCCGAAGACGGCGCTTTCGAGCACGTCGGGGTGGGTCTCGATGCCCATCTCGACCTCGGCGGCCGAGATGTTCTCGCCGCGGCGGCGCACCATGTCCTTGGTGCGGCCGACGAAGTACATGTAACCATCGGCATCCTGGCGCAGCAGGTCGCCGGTGTGGAACCACAGGTCCTTGAAGGCGGCAAGCGTGGCTTCGGGCATGCCGTAGTAGCCCTGCATGAGCAGGCCGGGCTGCTCGGGGCGCAGGAGCAGTTCGCCCGGTTGGCCCACGGGCACTTCAAAGCCCTGCGGGTCTGCCAGCCTTGCACGGAAAGCAGGGTCCACCTTGCCGCACGAGCCCATGCGGCGCGGCTCGTGCAGGGGCGTGTACATCACGCCTCCGGCCTCGGTGGAGCCATACAGCTCCACCAGGCGGCAGCCAAAGCGCTCCTCGAACTGCGGGGCGAAGGATGGCAGGGGAACGCCCCAGCCCAGGCGAGCACGGTGGTCGCGGTCGCGCGGGGTGGGTGGCTGCTTCCACAGCATGGTGACCGTGGCGCCCATGAAGTCGAACACGGTGGCCTGCAGGGCGCGCACCTCGTCCCAGTAGCGCGAGACGCTGAAGCGCTCGCCGATGGCGGCCACGCCGCGCAGCAGCAACGCGGGCACGATGGTCATCACCGTGGCGTCGAGGTGGAACATCGGGTAGGGGCAGTACAGCACGTCGTCGGGCCGCAGTTCCAGCCCCGCGATGAACAGCTGCGCCTGGGACAGCACGAAGCGGTGCGCGATCATGGCGGCCTTGGAGCGGCCAGTGGTGCCCGAGGTGTAGAGCAGCAGGCACAGGGCATCGGGCGCGACCTCGGGGCGCGGCAGGGCCTGCGCGGTGGGCGCCATGCTGCACAGCACGCTATAGGGCTGGCAACCGCCGGGCAGTGCGGAGCCCCCGCTCACCACGAAAGCCTGGGTGGCCGTGGCCAACTCGGGCTGCACCTCGGCCCACTGGGCATGCAGGGTGGCATGCACCACGGCCAGCCGGCTTTCCACCAGGTTGACGGCGGCAGCCAGCGCCGCGCCGCGGAACGAGGTGTTGACGGGAGCAGCCACCGCGCCCAGCTTGGCCAGGGCAAACCACAGCACGGCCATCTCGATGCAGTTGGGCAGCACCAGGCTGACGTGGTGGCCCGCGCGCACGCCCTGGGCGTGCAGGCCCGCGGCCAGGCGGTCGCTGGCCTCGTCGATCTGGCGGTAGGACCACTCGCCCGCAGCCATGCGGATGAAGGGCTGGTGCGGCACCTCGGCGGCGGCGCGGCGCAGTTCGGCGCCGAGGGAAGGGGCAAAGGAAGGGGCGTGGGCCATGGCGGATGCAGGATAGGAATTGCCATGCCAAAGGGCAAGGACCATGCCATCGGCGCTGTGCGCCCCTCTCCCATGCGGACACGCCAACACCGCGCCACACAGCGAATTGATTTGCTACAAACGTTCAATAATTGAACGTTGTATATTGCAACACATGCCTACCAGGAAGCCTCCCACCGCCTTACCCGCCCCCGTCGACAGCCCAGGCGACTTGCTGGAGCGCCAGGGCCAGCTCATCGAGGAACTGCAGACCCTGGTGAACCATGTGCCCTATGGGCTGATGGTGCTGGAGCCCGGCGGCGTGGTGCGCCACCTCAATGCCGAGGCGGCGCGCCAGCTGCGGCTGCCGCGGCACCTGGCGCAGGGGCGCACGCTGGGGTCGCTGCTGGACTTCGACACCATGGTGGAGCAAGTCTTCTTGACGGGCGAGGGCTATACCGACCGCGAGCGCATCATTGCCACCCCGCGCTTTCAGCTGCATGTGCTGGACACGGCAGTGCCCGTGAAGGCGGCAGACGGGCGCGTGCTCTCGGTGGTGAACCCCTTCCGCGAGATCAGCGGCGTGCACCGGCTGGCCGGCCGGCTGGCGGGCAGCCAGGCGCGGCACACCTTAGACACCATGATCGGCCAGAGCCCCGCGCTGCGGGCCACCATTGCCGCGGCACGCAAGGCGGCGGCGGGCCAGGCCAATGTGCTGCTGTGCGGCGAGAGCGGCACGGGCAAGGAGGTGCTGGCCCAGGCCATCCACAACGCCAGCCCGCGGCGCGACGGCCCCTTCATCGCTGTGAACTGCGCGGCGCTGCCGCGCGATTTGATCGAGAGCGAGCTGTTCGGCCATGCGCCGGGCGCCTTCACGGGCGCGCACCGCGAAGGACGGCCGGGCAAGTTCGAGGCAGCGAGCGGCGGCACGATCTTTCTGGACGAGGTGTCGGAGCTGCCGCTGGATGTGCAGGCCAAGCTCCTGCGCGTGCTGCAGGAGCGCGAGGTGGTGCGCCTGGGCAGCACGCGCGCCGTGCGCGTGGATGCGCGGGTCATCACCGCCAGCAACCGCGACCTGCATGCCATGGTGGCGCGCAAGGAGTTCCGCGAAGACCTGTACTACCGCTGCCACGTGATCGCGCTGACCCTGCCGCCGCTGCGCGAGCGCCCGGCCGACGTGGCCCTGCTGGCCACGCATTTCCTTGCCCGCTATGCGGCGGCGCTGGGCAAGCCCGTGCACGCGCTGCCCGCCGCCGTACTGGCCGCGCTGCTGCAGCACCCCTGGCCTGGCAATGTGCGCGAGCTGGAGAACGCGATGGAGCGGCTGGTGAACCTGAGCGAAGGGGGCACGCTGGATGCGAGCATGCTGGGCCTGGTGCCTGCGGTGTCTGGCATGCCGGCCGCCATGGAGTCAGCCCCTACCGGGGTGCGCAGCCTGCGCGAGGCAGAGCGCGAAGCCATCGTGCAGGCCCTCAAGTCGCACCGCTTCAACGTGACGCGTGCGGCGCAGGCCCTGGGCATTGCCAAGCCCACGCTGTATGCCAAGCTCAGGCTGCACGGGATTGGGCTGGAAAGGCCGCTGGCCTGAAGCTCGAACTCAGATCCGGCCGAGTGCCTTGTCCACACCCTTGTTGGCCAACTGATCGGCCTTCTCGTTGCCCGGGTCGCCCGAGTGGCCCTTGACCCAGCGCCAGTCAATGCGGTGGCCGCCGTTGGCCACCAGGGCGTCCAGGCGCTGCCACAGCTCCACGTTCTTCACCGGGGCCTTGGTGGCGGTGCGCCAGCCGCGCGCCTTCCAGCCGTGGATCCACTCGGTGATGCCCTTGCGCACGTACTCGCTGTCCAGGTACAGGGTGACGGCGCAGGGGCGCTTCAGGGCCGCCAGTGCCTCGATCACGGCCAGCAACTCCATGCGGTTGTTGGTGGTGCCCAGCTCGCCGCCGAACATTTCCTTCTCGGCCGTGCCGGCGCGCAGCAGCACGCCCCAGCCGCCCGGGCCCGGGTTGCCTTTGCAGGCACCGTCGGTGTAAATCACTACTTCGTTCAAGATCGCTTCCTGTTTTTCACTACCCAGGAGTCTAGGGCCTGTTCACCGGCGATGGGCCGTGCCTGGCGGGGACGGCGTACGGTGGGCAACGGGCACGGTAGCCGCAGTGCGCTGCTTGGCGGTGCGCCATGCCGGGCCCAGCAGGCGCATGCCGTGCACGCGCTTGACGGCCACGACGAAATAGCTCGCGCCGAAAATGGGCCACCAGCGCTCGCCCAGCGGGTCGATCCAGCCCAGGCGCTCGATCCACTGGCTGCTGCGCACGGCGGGGCAGTAGCAGCCGAACCGGGCCGATTCGACCTCGAAGCTGAGCAGCCGCAGCCAGTCGCGCAGGCGGCGGTAGCCGATGAATTCGCCCACGTCGGGCAGGTAGAGGCTGCCGCGGCCGAAACGCTGGTACAGCCTTGCCCGGCGCTGGCGCAGGCCCCACAGGCTCAGGGGGTTGAGGCCGCTGATGACCACGCGCCCCTCGGGCACCAGCACACGTTCCACCTCGCGCAGCGCGGTGTGGGGGTCTATGCTCAGCTCCAGCGTATGGGGCAGCACCACCAGGTCCAGGCTGGCTTCGGCAAACGGCAGGGCCACGGGTTCGGCCAGCAGGGCGATGGCCTGGCGCGGCGTTCCGTCCTCGCGCAGGCCGGCATCCGGTGGCATGGCGTCGCCGCTCGCGGCCTCCTGCCCCAGCACCAGCCACTGGTTGGGCATGCGGTTGGTGCGCAGGCCGTCCAGCAGGGGCATGCCCAGCTGCACGGCGTGGTAGCCGAACATGTCAGCCACGGCCTCGTCGAGCCGTGCCTGCTCCCAGGCCAGCAGGTAACGGCCGGGCGGGGAATCGAACCAATGGTGCAAACCTATAATTTGATCGCTCATGAACCTGCTACCGCTGCCCGCCTTTGCCGACAACTACATCTGGATGCTGCACGACGCACGCCAGGCCATTTTGGTCGACCCGGGAGATCCCGCACCGGTTCAGAAGGCATTGAACGACCTGGGACTGCGATTGCAGGCCATTCTAGTCACGCACCACCACAACGACCATGTGGGCGGGGTGGACGTGCTGCGCGAGGCCACGGGCGCCACGGTGTACGGCCCTGCGCGCGAAAAGATCCCCGAGCCCCTGGTGCGCCTGTCGGCCGGCGATGGCGTGGACGTGGCCGGCCTGCACTGCACGGTGCTGGACGTGCCCGGCCACACGGCGGGGCACATCGCCTTTTACTGCGCCGACCTGGGGGACGGCACGCCAGTGCTGTTCTGCGGCGATACGCTGTTCTCGGGGGGCTGCGGGCGGCTGTTCGAGGGCACGCCCGCGCAGATGCTCGACTCGCTGGACCAGCTGGCTGCCCTGCCCGGCAACACGCGGGTGTGTTGTGCGCACGAATACACACTCTCGAACCTGAAATTCGCGCGCGCCGTGGAACCTGGCAACCAGGATCTGGTCCACTACCTCGGCTGGTGTGAGGAACAGCGGGCACGCAACGTACCCACGCTGCCATCGACCGTTGCGCAGGAGCGCGCGGTGAACCCCTTCCTGCGCGTGCGCGAGTCCGAGGTGCGCGCAGCGGCACAGCGGTTCGACCAGCAGGCAGATCAACACGACGCAGTGGCCGTACTGGCGGCCCTGCGCCAATGGAAGAACGAGTTTCGATGAAAATTGTGCACATCGCGTGCCTGGCCGGCATGCTCTGGCTGACTGGCTGCGCCACCACCGGAACCGACACCACCGTGGCGGGCAGCGCGTCCGACGGCCCCGCGACCCCCACCAACAACAAGTCTCCGGCACGCCCCGCGCACACGCCGCTCATCCCCAATGGGCCGCTGCAGCCCATCATGGCGGTGAACGCCTTCAACAACGGCGGGGTGGCCTCGCTGTCGGCACCGGCCGACCTGTGGGACCGCATCCGCCGCGGCTTTGCCATGCCCGACCTGCAGCACGAGCTGGTGCAGGACCGCGAGCAGTGGTATGCCACGCGGCCTGACTACATCCAGCGCATGACGGAGCGCTCGAGCAAGTACCTGTTCCACATCGTCGAGGAGCTCGAGCGCCGCGGCATGCCGACCGAGCTGGCGCTGCTGCCCTACATCGAGAGCGCGTTCAACCCGCAGGCCGTGTCGAGCGCCAAGGCGGCGGGCATGTGGCAGTTCATGCCAGCCACCGGCAGTTAATTCGACCTCAAGCAGAACGCCTTCCGCGATGACCGGCGCGACGTGCTGGCATCGACCCGCGCGGCGCTCGACTACCTGCAAAAGCTCTACGGCATGTTCGGCGACTGGCACCTGGCCCTGGCCGCCTACAACTGGGGCGAAGGCAGCGTGGGCCGCGCCATCGCAAAGAACCAGAAGGCCGGCCTGGGCACCAGCTACACCGACCTGAACATGCCGGCCGAAACCCGGCTGTACGTGCCCAAGCTGCAGGCGGTGAAGAACATCGTGGCCAACCCCGATGCCTTCAAGACCGAGCTGCCGCTGATCGAGAACCACCCCTACTTCCAGACGGTGGACATCACCCACGACATCGACGTGGCGCTGGTGGCCAGCCTCTCGGGCATCCGCGAAGAGGATTTCCGCGCACTGAACCCCTCGTACAAGCGCCCGGTGATCCTGGCGGCCGGCACGCCGCAGATTCTGCTGCCCTGGGACAACGCCAAGGTCTTCCAGCGCAACATGGAAGCGCGCCGCGAGGGCCAGTACGCGAGCTGGACCGTGTGGTCCGTGCCCACCACCATGACCGTGGCCGACGCGGCCCAGCGCACGGGCATGAGCGAAAGCGATCTGCGCGCGATGAACAACATTCCGCCGCGCATGCTGATCAAGGCCGGCTCGGCGCTGATGGTGCCGCGCTCGGTGACCACGCGCGAGGATGTGTCGTCGCACCTGGCCGACAACGGCCAGTTGGCCTTCGCACCCGAGATCGTCACCCGCCGCACCACGGTGCGCGCCCGCAAGGGCGAAACCGTGGCCAGCGTGGCCAGGCGCTACAACCTGAGCGCCAGCAGCGTGGCCGACTGGAACGACGTGAAGTCCAGCGCCGCCTTCAAGCTGGGCCAGCAGATCGTGGTCTACCTGCCGGTGCGCGCCGCCACTGCGGCTGCCAACCAGGTGCGCTCCAGCAATGTACGCAACGTGGTGCAGGCCCGCGGCAACAAGCAAAGCGGCGCCAAGGCACCGCCATCGGCCCCCGCCAAGCGCGGCGGTACGCCCTCGAAAATCAAGAAGCGTTAAGTCCCAGGGGTGTGCCACACAACAAGAAGGCAGACCCCGCCCTCAAGAGTTGCTGAAAAAGCTTCCTGGCCAGGCGCTCCGTCGCAGACAGTACTGCAAGTACGGCAAGACGGAGCAACGACGCCAGGGAGGTTTTCTCAGCGACTCACCCCCTCAAAGCTTGAGGGAGTGCATGCCCATGAGTCCCAGCACGCCCATGACGATGAGGTAGATCGCCACGATGGTGCTGAGCAGGCGGGGCATGACGAGGATGAGGATGCCCGCGATCAGGGAGACGAGCGGGCCGATGCTGAGGGTGAACGACATGATGAGACAGTCCTTGCAGGTAGGCTGGGTGGTTGGTATCCGGAGGTTACGCATCCGGAGCGCCCGCCAATGTAAGCCATCTTCCCGTCCCGAAAGCGCAATCGGCGCGTGGTGAACAGGCAGTCTCAGACGTTGTACTTCTGCCGCGCCTTGCGCACCCACTCGTTGCTGAAGGTGCGCGCCAGGTCCACCTTGGCGTCGGCCACCTCGGCTCCGGTGCGGCCCAGCACGCGCAGCGCGGTCGCGGGGCCGTCGTCCGGCATCAGCCCGTTGGGCGAGAAGGTCTCGCGCACGCGGCTGAACGCGGCCAAGTACAGGCCCCGGTCGCCCAGCAGGTAGCCGGGGGGAACCACCTTGATCAGGTCGGCCGGCGCTGCCGTCTGCAGCCATTTGAGCGCATGCACGATGCCGTTGGTCAGTGCCTGCACCTGGGCGGCCTGCTTCTGGATGAATGCCTGGGGAGCATACAGGCAGCCGGCCGGCATGTTGCCGCCGAACAGCTCGTGCGCGCCCTTCAGGGTGCGCATGTCGCCGACGATGTGCACGTCCATCTTCTGCTCCAGCAGCGTCATGATGGGATCGGCATGGCACAGGGCATGCACCTGGCCTGTGCGCAACGCCGCCACGGCGGGCGCGCCCGAGCCCACGCCGATGAAGTTCACGTCGCGCTCACGCACACCGGCACGCGCCAGCAGGTGGATGGCCATGAGGTGCGTGGACGAGCCCAGGGCCGAGACGCCGATGCGCCGTCCCGCCAGGTCGCCTATGTCGTCATAGCGCGGCAGCGCCTTGCGCGACACCCCCATGGCGATCTGCGGTGCACGGCCATGCAGCGCCATCGCGCGCAGATGGGTGCCGCGCACCTGCTGGCGGATGGTGTATTCATAGGCTCCAGAGCCCACATCGGCGGTGCCGTTGAGTACCGCCTGCAGCGCCATGGCGCCGCCGGCAAAGTCGGACACCACGACCTGCAGCCCTTCGCTTTCGAAATACCCCAGCAGGTCGGCCAGCGCCAGCGGCAGGTGGTAGAGCACGCTCTGCCCGCCCACGGCCACGGTGACGCGCCCCAGGCCTGGAGCAGCCGCCTGCTGCGACAGCACGGCAGGCGCAAACACCGCAGCCGCCGAGAAGGCGGATACGGCGCCAAATGCGCGTCGGCTGAGCATGGGACTGGACATGGGAAAAGAAAGGCGGAAAGGCCCATTGTTGCACTGCAACAATCGTGCCTCAGCATGGCCTCGCAGGCATCAGGGACTACCCCTGGGGACTACTACGTAGGTGACAGTGAATCAAGGCCCGCAAAGGGCCCCAATGCCAGCCGGCAGAGCCCCGGCCATGGCCGCAAAAAACGCAGAGCTTGCTATCAGCGGTATCCCAGGAACAGGATACCGATGTTGACGAGGAAGGCACCCGTCCACAGCGCGCTGCGCACGGTGGGCATGTCCGCCACATACATCATGATGTAGAAAATGCGCAAAAACACCCACAGCAAGGCCGCCAGGTCGAGCAGCGTCTGGCCGGCGCCGAGCTGGTGCGCGATGATGACGGCGCCGATGAAGAACGGCAGCGCTTCGAAGCTGTTGGTCTGCGCCGCATTGGCACGCGCATGCCAGCCGGTCTGCTGGGCCATCCAGCCGCGCGGATCATGGTTGTCAAAGCCGCCGTTGCCGCGCGACTTGCCCTTGCCGGCACTCTTGGCCAGGTAGGAGCACACCATGGGCAGCAGCGCAGCCACGAGCACACACCAGTAGGCCGCCGTGAAACGCGCCACGTGCATGGAATTCATTGGGATTGCACTTTCTTCTTGGGATGGCTTGCCGCTCTTTGCCGGCAAGCTATTGAATTGATAGTAATGGGGCGGGATTCTAAGCGGCGCAAAAGACAATAGCCGCTGTCACCGCCGGTCCACCAGTGCGTGCGCGATGGTGCCCAGGTCCACATACTCGAGCTCGCTGCCCACTGGCACGCCGCGCGCCAGCCGCGTGACATGCAGGCCCCGGGCCTTGAGCGCCTCGCTGATCACATGCGCCGTCGCCTCGCCCTCGGCGTTGAAGTTGGTCGCCAGGATCACCTCCTGCACCGTTACATCGCTGGCCCGGTCAATGAGCTTGTGCAGCCCGATTTCCTTGGGGCCGATGCCATCGAGCGGACTGAGCCGCCCCATGAGCACGAAGTACAGCCCCTTGAAGGCCCCGGTGCGCTCCAGCGCCGACTGGTCGGCCGGCGTCTCCACCACGCACAGCCGCGTGGCATCGCGCTCCGGGTCCAGGCAGGTGCTGCACACCGGCGCCTCGGTGAAGGTATGGCAGCGGCTGCAATGGTGCACCGACTCCACCGCCTCATGCAGCGCCCGCGACAAGGTCTCGGCGCCCTCCCGGTCATGCTGCAGCAGATGGAAGGCCATGCGCGAGGCGGACTTCACCCCCACCCCCGGCAGCCGCTTGAGCGCCTGGATCAAAACATCAAGGGAGTTGGTAGAAGAAGAAGCCATAGGCCCAGTGTAAGCAGCAAGTGCCCGTAAAAAAACCGAAGTCTGCCAGGCGCCAGTGAGCAAAGCGAACGATGCGCCGCCCCTGCCCTCACACCCCGCCCTCAAGGGCGTAGCGAGCGGGATAAGCTGCTAGGCGTACGGAGCGCAGGAACCGGAACGTACTTGAAGTACGTGTGGATTCCGTGCACCGCCCAACGACGCAGATTGCCCGCTCGGTAGCCAGCCCACCACAGCCCTCAAGGGCGTGGCGAGCGGTCTTCGGGCTAGGCGGACGGAGCACAGCAACCGGAACGTACTTCCTGTACGTGAGGATTGCGAGCACCGCCCAACGACGCATGAAGGCCGCTCGGTAGCCAGCCCTCAAAAAGGCAGTTTCATGCCGGGGGGGAGGCCTGGCATCCCTGCTGTCAGCTTGCCCATCTTCTCCGCCGAAGTCTCTTCCGCCTTGCGCACGGCCGCATTGAACGCCGCCGCCACCAGGTCTTCGAGCATGTCCTTGTCCTCGGCCAGCAGGCTGGGGTCGATGGTGATGCGCTTGACGTCGTGCTTGCAGGTCATGAGCACCTTCACGAGGCCGGCGCCGGATTCGCCTTCCACCTCGATGAAGGCCAGTTCGTCCTGGGCCTTCTTCAGGTTGTCCTGCATGGCCTGGGCCTGCTTCATCAGGCCGGCGAGTTGTCCTTTGTTGAACATGGTGGTGGTCCTTGGGTTGGAGGTTGTTGACTGTCTATCTATCGGTATCGGTATCGCTGAAAACGGCTCACGCAGGCTTGATGCTGCCGGGCACGATTTTCGCGCCATGGTCGCGCAGCAGGGACTGTACGTAGGGGTCGTTCATGACGATCTCTTCGGCCACGCGCTGGCGCTCGGCAGCGGCAGCGGCATTGCGGCGGGCAGGGCTGTCGATCACCACGCCCACTTCCACGGTGATCTGCGTGGCGTGGCCCGCTGCCTCCAGCGCGCTGCGCAGGCGCTCGCGCGCCGTGGGCTGATTGAGCGACTCGCGTTCCACGCGCAGCAGCCAGTGGGCGCCATCGCGCGCCACCAGCTGCGACTGCAGCGCCAGTTCGCGCACCAGCGCGGTGATGGCCTCGGCGGCCACCAGGGACTGCACGGTGGTGTACCAGACCTCGCCCTCTTCGGTCGGTGTGTAGCGGGCCGAGGCCGGCGTGGTCGAAGAAGGCGATGCTGCCGTGGGCTGCAGGCGCGCACCGGGCTCGGCGGACATGCTGCGCACAGGGATGGACACCACATCGGCCGCCGCCGGGCGCTCGACCACTGCCGTGGCGGACGCGCCGGATGAGGATGGCGATGGCCGGGCGGACTCGCGCCCAGCGCCCTCGTCACCAGGCCCGCCGTGCTGCCGGTCGAAATCGTCGAGCGTACGCACCGGCAGCGCCGTGGCCTGCGGAGCCGCGGCGGCCACCGCAGGAGGAGGGGTGGGCGCCGGAACGGCTGCGGCTGGCGGCACCGCAACCGGCGGTGCGGCCACAGGGGCGGTTGGCGCCTGCACCACTGCAACTGCTGGCGCTGGCGCCGCCGGCAACGGCGCAGCAGCAGCAACCGGGGCTGCGGCAGGGGTCGAAGCCGCGGGTTCAGGCCGCGTCAGAGTTTTTTTTTCCGCCGGGCCGTCGCCGGCCGGGGGTTTGAAGGCCAGCAGGCGCAGCAGCACCATGGTCAGGGCCGCATACTCGTCGGGTGCCAGGCCCAGCTCACCGCGGCCATGCAGGCACATGCTGTACAGCAGTTGTGTCTCGTCGGCCGGCATCGCGGCCGACAGGCGCGCGGTTTCGGCGGCCTCGGGGTCGTCAGCATCGATGGCGCCCACCATCTGTGGCACGGCCTGGAACACGGCCATGCGCTGCAGCACGGCGCTCATTTCCTCCAGGGTGGAGGCGGCAGACAGGCCGTTCATGCGCAGCGCATCGGCGGTTTCCACCACGGTTTTGCCATCGCCCAGGGCCAGGGCCTCGATGAGGCGGAACACGTAGGAGCGGTCCACCGCGCCCAGCATCTGGCGCACGCCGGCCTCCTGCAGCTGGCCGCTGCCGAAGGCAATCGCCTGGTCGGGGCGCGACAGCGCGTCGCGCATGGAACCGCGCGCGGCGCGCGACAGCAGGCGCAGCGCCTGGGGTTCTGCGGGCACGTTCTCGGCCGCGAGCACCTGGGTCAGGTGGCCGAGCACCGTCTCGGGCGCCATGGGGCGCAGGTTGAACTGCAGGCAGCGGCTCAGCACCGTGACCGGCACCTTCTGCGGGTCGGTCGTGGCGAGCACGAACTTCAGGTACTCGGGCGGCTCTTCGAGCGTCTTGAGCATGGCGTTGAAGGCCGTGTTCGTGAGCATGTGCACTTCGTCGATCATGAAGACCTTGAAGCGCCCCTGCACCGGCTTGTACACGGCCTGCTCGAGCAGGCTCTGCACCTCGTCCACGCCGCGGTTGGAGGCGGCGTCGAGTTCGGTGTAGTCGACGAAACGGCCGCTGTCGATGTCGGTGCAGGCCTGGCACACGCCGCAGGGCGTGGCGGTGATGCCGCCCGTGCCGTCCGGCCCCTGGCAGTTGAGCGACTTGGCCAGGATGCGCGAGACAGTCGTCTTGCCCACCCCCCGCGTACCCGTGAACAGGTAGGCATGGTGCAGCCGCTGCTGGGTGAGCGCGTTGGTGAGCGCCTGCACCACGTGCTCCTGCCCCACCATTTCCGTGAAATTGCGGGGGCGGTACTTGCGGGCGAGCACGAGATAGGACATGGCTTGATTCTAAGGGGGTCCGCGGATGCCCCTGCACAACCCTGGCCCGCCATCGGAACCTGCTCCCACCGCCCAAAACCCGCTGCTGGCAACCGGGAAAACACTGCGGGCCGATCCTATGTACATCCTGCAACACACTGCCTAGCATGGGCCAAGGCTTGCTGCCTGGGTGTGGCGGTGGCCGATGCACAACGGAAGGTGGCTGTATATGGTGGATACCTCCCAGAGGCGGCCCATGGGCGTCGCCAGGCGCATGGGCCTTCTGATTGCCTGCGCACTCGCCGGAATCGCGGTCATCACCGCCATCGTGCTCGGCTCTGAGCGCAGCCTCATCATGGAGGAGCGCAAGAGCAGCGTGCGCCAGAACGTCGAGTCGGCACACAGCCTCATCGTCCACTACCACGCGCAGGCCAAGGCCGGCAAGATGCCCGAGGCCCAGGCCCAGCAGATGGCCAAGGACAGCCTGCGCGCCATGCGCTACAGCGGCAACGAGTATTTCTGGATCAACGACATGCAGCCGGTGATGGTGATGCACCCGATCCGCCCCGAGCTCGATGGCAAGGACCTTTCGGACAACAAGGACCCGACGGGCATGCGCCTGTTCGTGGAATTCGTCAACGTGGTCAAGGCCCGCGAGGCGGGCTTCGTGCTCTACCTGTGGCCCAAGCCGGGCAGCACCGATCCGGTGCTCAAGGCATCCTACGTCAAGGGCTTTGCGCCCTGGGGCTGGGTGGTGGGCTCGGGCGTGTATGTGGACACGGTGAACTCGGCCGTCAACGAGCGCATCATCAAGTTCGGAATGGGCGCGGTGGTACTGGCCGCGCTGCTCCTGGGCGTGGGCATGCTGATATCGCGCGGCATCCTGCGCCAGCTGGGGGGAGAGCCCTGGTACGCCGCCCGCATCACCGGGCAGATGGCGCAGGGCGATCTGTCCATGGACATTGCTCTGCATCCCGGCGACCAGTCCAGCCTGCTGCACGGCATGCAGGGCATGCGCACCAGCATCGCCAACATCGTGAGCGAGGTGCGCTCGGGCACACAGTCCATCGCCACCGCCTCGACCGAGATCGCAGCGGGCAACAACGACCTGTCGGCGCGCACCGAGCAGCAGGCCAGCGCCTTGCAGCAGACCGCCGCCTCGATGGAAGAGCTCACCAGCACCGTGCGCCAGAATGCCGACAACGCGCGCCATGCCAGCCAGCTGGCCAACACCGCGTCCCAGGTGGCGGTGCGCGGCGGCAGCGTGGTCGACCAGGTGGTGAGCACCATGGGCGAGGTCAACAACTCTTCCAAGCGCATCGTGGACATCATCGGCGTGATCGATGGCATTGCCTTCCAGACCAACATCCTGGCGCTCAATGCCGCGGTGGAGGCAGCCCGCGCCGGAGAGCAGGGCCGCGGCTTTGCGGTGGTGGCCAGCGAAGTGCGCGCCCTGGCCCAGCGCAGCGCCGCAGCCGCCAAGGAGATCAAGGTGCTGATCGATGCCTCGGTCAACAAGGTGGGCGAAAGCACGCGCCTGGTGGACGAAGCGGGCAGCACCCTGACCGAGGTGGTGAAGAGCGTGCAGCAGGTCACGCAGATCATCAGCGAGATCGCCGCCGCCAGCCAGGAGCAGTCCTCGGGCATCGACCAGGTGAATGTGGCCATCTCCAACATGGACCAGGTCACCCAGCAGAACGCCGCCCTGGTCGAAGAAGCGGCCTCGGCCGCCGAATCGCTCAACCTGCAGGCCGCCAAGCTGGAGCGGCTGGTCAGCGTGTTCAGGCTGGGGTGAGCCCTGCCGCCAGGTCTGATCCATGGAAAAAAACCCATGGCCGCGAGGACAAACAGGCCATCGAAGCCGGCCCGCGGCTTCGCACCCGCTACAATAGCCGCTGACGGGCCTCCCCGCATGGTAAAGCGGCCAACCGGGTCAGGTGGGGAACCAAGCAGCCCTAACTGTGGAGTCAGTGCCGGGGGTAAGGCTCGTCAACTTCTTCTTTGCTGCCGCGCGTGCGCGCAGCTCCCGGGCGCGAGGCGCCACGTGCGCGCACTTCGCGACCAACCGCTGGCAACGGCCCCTTCCAGAAAACGTGCTTTTTCAACCGTGTCGGTGCTGTCCGACACAGTTTTGCGTCGCTGGCCCTTTCCGCCAGCATCCGACAGGCGCACACTTTGTGACATCGCTTATCCCTCCTTTCGGGTGCTGCCATGTCCACCGCCACGACCGCGCAAGTGTCCCATGCCCGCCGCAGCACAACGGTGCATTTCCATGGCCCTGCCGCAGCAGCAGGCATGCCTGCCCGCCCCTGGTTCCGGCCCGTGTGCGCCGCGGGCATGCTCCTGTTCGGCACCGGGCTGGCGGCCGCAGCCGATGCGCAAAATTTCGGGGACGCAGCGATGTCCAGCCTGCAGGAAGAGACCGCCACCAGGCTGCCCGCGGCCTATGAGGTCAACAGCGCGGTGCTGCCAGACTTCGGCGACTACCCTGCACGCAACAACCCTTCCCTGTCGGGCGGCTTGGGCGGCAGCGCCCCCAACACCCAGCACCTGGACATCACGCGCTGGCTCTCGCCACAGGCGCGCGCCGGCTTCGGCCTGTCCCTGGGCCTGAGCGCACCTGCGCCAGGCGCAGCGCCGCTGGCCGCGGAAGCCGGCGCACCCGCCAGCCTGGACATGGGTGTGCGCTGGAGGTCCCGGCTGGAAAGCGGGCGCCAGTTTGACATCTCGGCCTGGGCCCGCACGCCGCAGGGCACGCAGACGCCCCCGGACGCTCTGGGCCTGATCCGGCAGTCGCAGCAACCCTTGTACGGCACGCGCCTGGAAATGCAATGGGCAAGCTCGAAAACCGGCGGGCTGACACCTGAGTTCGGTGCCGTCGGCGTGCAGTTGCAAAGCGGCTCGCGCCTGGTGCTGCGCGCCCGCAAGGGCGGCCCCATGCTGTACTACCGGGCCAAGTTCTAGTGTCCTGAGTTGGAAGTCCGTTGAAGAAAGAAATCTGCCGAAATCGCTGTCAGGCTAGGCGCAAAGCACAGCCATGCCGGGTGGCATGGCGCGCATTTGTAACAACGCATGGCGGCGATTGTCGGGAGATTGATTCAACGAATTTCCAACTCGGGACACTAGGCCTGTCAACACTGATTTCGGGGTCGCGAAGGCCCTAGCGGGCCTGGGCCAGCCAGCGCAGTGCGCCCTCGCCCGCCACCTTGCCGCTGGCCATGCTGGCGGTGAGCAGGTAGCCGCCGGTCGGCGCTTCCCAGTCCAGCATCTCGCCAGCGCAGAACACGCCTGGCGCGGCCGTGGCCATGAGGTGGGCGTCCAGCGCCTCGAAGCTGACGCCGCCGGCCGTGCTGATGGCTTCGTCCAGCGGCCGCGCGGCCACCACCGTCACGGGCAGGGCCTTGATGGCGTGGGCCAGGGCCACCGGGTCGGCCATGCCGTCCTTGCCCAGGTGCTCGTAAAGGATGCCGGCCTTGATGCCATCGAGCCCCAGGCGGCTTTTGAGGTGGCTGGACAGCGAGCGCGAGCCGCGCGGGTGGCGCACTTCCACCAGCACGCGTTCGGGCGTGTGGTCGGGCAGCAGGTCGAGGTGGAAGGTGGCGTGGCCATGGGCCTCGATCTCGTCGCGCAGCAGCTGCGAGACCGCATAGACCAGGCTGCCTTCCACGCCCGTGGCCGAGGCCACGAACTCCCCCCGGCGAGGAAAGCTGCGCCCTTCGCTGTCGGTGAAAGCGATGGCCACCGTCTTGAACGGCTGGCCGCCAAAGCGCTCGGTGAAATGCGGCGTCCAGCCCACGGTGGGCGCCGGCGTGCGGCCTATCAGTTCGCGCAGGAAGTCGCGCCGCGTCTCGCCGGCAGGCGCATCGGTGCGCACCACGTCGAAGCCGCTGTTGGCCGGGCGCAGCGGCGCCACGGCCACGCCGCGCGCCTCCAGCAGCGGCACCCAGGCACCATCGGAACCCAGGCGCGCCCAGCTGCCGCCGCCCAGCGCCAGCACGGTGGCGCGCGCGCTCACGGCGACTTCGCCAGCGGGTGTGGCGAAACGCAGCGCACCGCCCTGCCCGGCATCGGCCCAGCCCAGCCAGCGATGCCGCATGTGGAACTGAACGCCCTGGCTGCGCAGGCGCTGCAGCCAGGCGCGCAGCAGCGGCGCGGCCTTCATGTCGGCCGGGAACACGCGGCCGGAGGTGCCCACGAAGGTCTCCACACCCAGGCTCTTGGCCCATTCGCGGATGGCAGGCCCGCCAAAAGCGGTGATCAACGGCTCCACCTGCTGCTCGCGGCCGGCAAAGCGGGTGGCAAAGACCTCGTGCGGCTCGGAATGGGTGAGGTTGAGCCCACCCTTGCCGGCCAGGAGGAACTTGCGCCCCACCGAGGGCATGGCGTCGAACAGGTGCACGGCCACACCGGCCTGCGCGAGCGCCTCGGCCGCCATCAGGCCGGCCGGGCCGCCGCCCACGATGGCGACGTCGCAGGCCAGGCCCGGGGCGGCCGCGTCCTGGGCTGTGGAGGTGCTTGGATTCATGGTGGTGGGCTTTCGGAAATCGGAACAACGGCAGGGGTCAGAACAGCGAACCCTGGGGCGAATCATCCACCGCAGGCGGCGCCCGGCGCGGCCTGGCGGGCACGGGCGGCGGAGGTGCGGCGGGGGCGAGAGTATGCCCCACGCCAGCCGCCCCACCCGCCACACCGGAATCCGCAGGCACCACGACCATGCGCCCGTCCCCGGTCAGGAAGGCCGCGTGCACCGGCTCGCCGGGCATCAGCGCACGCGCCGCCTCGCGGTAGCGCTGCAACTGCGCCACCAGGCCGGGCTGGCGCTCGGGCTGGGCGGCGCTCTTGTAGTCGAGCACCCACCAGCCGCCCACGGGGCCGCGGCGGTGCACCAGCCGGTCCAGGCGCAGGCTCTGGCCCTGGTGGTTGAGCGGCGCCTCGTTCATGGCGCTGTCCACCTCGGCCGGATCCCAGGCCCAGGCGCCCTCGCCCGCCAGGATGCGCTGCGCCAGCTGCGCCGCGCGTGCGGCCGCGGCGGGTGTGATCTCGTGGTCCTGCGCCAGGCGCGCCAGGCGCGCGGGCGGCCAGCCCTGGTGGCGCAGTTGGGCCAGCGCCATGCCGGCCACCCCGGCCTGCTCCAGCAACTGGTGCATGGCCTCGCCCAGGCGGGATTCGGGGGTCGATTCCCGCGGTCCGGTCCGGCCGCCCTCGCCCAGGCCCCCGAACCCTTCGACCAGGCCCGCGCCCGATTCGCCCTTGCGGCCCTGGCCCAGCTCGGGGGGCAGCACGGGCAAGCCGGCCACAGCGAAGACGTCCTGCACCTCCCCGGCCACGGCCGCTTCGGCCCCAGCCCCCGCCTCCCGGGACACATCCACCTCCTCGACCAGCATGGCCAGCCGGTTCCACCAGCTGCCGGGGGAAGAGCTTGCGGGCTGCACCGACGACAGAGCCAGGCAGTGCTTGGCCCGCGTCATGGCCACATAGAGCATGTTGAGTTCCTCGCGCTGGCGTGCCTGCTGCTCCAAGGCCAGGGCATCGACCGCGCTGGGCGGCGGGCTCGATTCGCTGGCCAGGAACACGAAACCCGTGGGCACGGCCTGCTCGCCCGGCCAGTCCACCAGGACGCCCATGGTCTCGGCCTTCTGCGGCCGGGTGTCGGTGTCGAGCAGCAGCACGCACTCGGCCTCCAGCCCCTTGGCACCATGCACCGTGAGCAGGCGGATGGCCTGCGCATCCACGCGGCCGGGCGCACGCACCCCGCCCTTCTTCATGGCGCGCACAAAGGCATAGGGCGTGAGGTAGCGCCCGCCATCGTGCTGCAGCGCGGCCGCCAGCAGGGCGCGCAGGTTGGCCTGCACCACTGCGCGCTGGGTGGCTGGTGCCGCCGCCGCAAAGCGGGCCAGCACATCGCCGTGGGCATAGATGGCATGCAGCGCATCGTGCGGGGGCAGCGTGTCCACCCAATCCTTGTACTGCGCGAGCACCGGGCCGGCAGGGCCCGCTGGCGTGGCGTGCACCAGTTCCGGGCGCTGCAGCAGCTCGTACCAGCTGCATCCCGCATGTTCGGGCTGGCGGCGCAGCAGGGCCAGGGCCACGAGCGCATCGTCCCCCAGGCCGAACAGCGGCGACTTGAGTGCACGCGCCAGCGACAGGTCATGCCCGGTGGAGACCAGGGCGTCGAGCAGGGCCACCATGTCCTGCACCTCGGGCGCATCGAACAGCTCGGCCTTCTCGGGCTGCACACAGGGCAGGTGCAGGGCGCGCAGCGCGTCCTGCATGGAGGCCAGGCGGTCGCGCTTGCGCGCCAGCACCAGCACCTCCTTGGGCGCCACGCCACCGGCGATCTGCGCGGCCACCCAGCGCGCGGCCTGCTCGCATTCGCGCATGCGCTGGGTTTCCTCGGCCTCGTGGCGCGGTTCGGTCAGGCTGTCGCGCCAGGCCAGCAGGCCGCTGCGGCCTGAAGATCCCTCTTCGTCCAGGGGGCCGATGGCGGGCAGGCGCAGCAACTCACCCGGGTCGGTGGATTCGGTCGTGTGGTCGCGAAAGCCGCTGGTCTCGCCCTGCGCCTGCGCCGTGCCCAGGGCATCGTTCACCGCGGCGATCACGCCCCGGGCGTTGCGGCGCGTGTGGTCGCAGCTGAGCAGGTCACCGCCCAGGCCATTGCGCACGAAAGCCTGCGCCGCAATGAAGACCTGCGGCTCGGCCCGGCGAAAGCGGTAGATGCTCTGCTTGGGGTCGCCCACGATGAACACGCTGGGCGCCGCGGCCCCACCGCCCGAGCCTGCGTAGCCCGACAGCCAGGCGTGCAGGGCCTGCCACTGCAGCGGGTTGGTGTCCTGGAACTCGTCGACCAGCAGGTGGCGCACGCGCGCGTCGAGCCGCTCCTGCACCCAGCCGCTGAGCACCGGGTCGGCCAGCATCACCAGGGCCGTGCGCTCCACGTCGTTCATGTCCACCCAGCCGTGCCGGTTCTTGACGGCGGCGAACTCCGCGATCAGGCAGCGTGCCAGCCGCGCCATTCGCTGCTGGTGCTGCCAGGCATCGTGCTGGCGGCGCGCCAGCAGCAGGCGCTGCAGCTCGGGCTCGGCCTCCTGCGCGGCGGCGAACTTTTCGAGGTTCTTCGACAGCCGGTCTTCCTTGGCGACGAACATCGCCTTGCGCAGCAGGTCCAGGCGCAGGTCCAGGTCGTCGCAGGCAAAGGCATCGACGATGGCATCGGCCGCCTTCTGCGGCGAGTTGTCGGACTCGGCGCCCAGGGCCTGGGCGCGGTCGAGCCAGCGGCGGCGCACCAGGTCGCCCCGCAATGCATCGGCAGGGCTGGCAAGGCCCGCCAGCTCCGGGCAGTGCTCGGAAAACGGCGGCACCGAGGCATCGACCACCCCGGCCTCGTCGGCCAGGTCGAACTCCACGCGCTTGGACAGGGCCGCCGCGAGCGCCTTGTGCGTCTGCGAACGGCCATGGCGGAACACGGCGGCTTCGTAGTCGGCGCGCAGGCCGGCGTTGCTGTCCACCGCTTGCAGAAAGGGCTGCCAGACCTCGCGCACGGCCTCGGCATCGTCTTCGAGCAGATCGAAGTTGGCCGGCAGCCCCTGGGCCTGCAGCAGTGCCAGCGGCGCCGTTCCCAGCAAGGCGGCAAACCAGCTGTGGAAGGTGCGGATCTGCACCGGCCGGCCGCTCTCCAGCATCTGGCGGTACAGGCCGCGCAGGGCCTCGCGCTGCTCCAGAGCCCGCTCGGGGTGGATGCCACGCGCCACCAGCTCGCCAGCAAGCTGGTCCAGCGGCGCCTGGGCAAATTGCTCCAGCCATTCCTGCAGGCGCTGGCGCATTTCGCCCGCGGCCTTCTTGGTGAAGGTGATGGCCAGGATCTCGTGCGGCGCGGCCCCGTCGAGCAGGGCGCGCAGCATGCGCGAGACCAGCATCCAGGTCTTGCCCGCGCCCGCGCAGGCCTCGACCGCCACGCTGCGCTGCGGGTCGCAGGCGATGGCATAGAAAGCCTCGCGCGAGACGGCCTGGCCGTTGTGTTCGTATGCAGCCTTCGTCATGCCCAGAAGTCCTTGCGGCACAGGCCGCGCGCTGCACAGTACTCGCAGACCATGCCCTCGCCCAGCGCGGGCATGGGATCGCCCGCGGCAATGCGCTCGAAGTCGTGCTGGATGCCCTCCACGAGCAGATCGCGCAGGTGCACCACGTCTTCCTGCTCGTGCATCTGTGTCTCGCCGCGTTCGCCCACGTTGACGTAGGCGGCCCGCAGCGTGTCATGGCTCAGCAGGGCGGCGTAGAAGGCCAGCTGCGTGTCTTCGGAGCCAGCGCCTATGCGCTGGCGCGTGACCGCATCGCTCTCGGTCTTGTAGTCGATCACCAGGGGCGTCACCTCGCCCGTACCCGACACTCCGTCGATGCGGTCGATGGTGCCCACCAGTTCCAGCGTGCCCAGCGGCTGGGTGGTTCGGAGTTCGGCCTGCCGGAAGGCCGCCCCCGCCTGTTCGTGCTGCGCCAGCCAGCGCAGATAGCCATCGCGCACCTGAGGCCAGCCCGCGGCGAAGGGCAGGAAGTCGCCGCCCTGCAATCCCTGGCGGGCGGTGACGGCCTGGGCCGATGCGTCGAGCCGGCGCACGCGCGCAGGACCGGCATCGAGCGGTGCCTGCAGCAGGCCCTCGTGGAAATGCTGCAGCACCTCGTGCAGCCAGTTGCCGAAGTCGCGCTTGTCCACCTCGCCACCCAGCTCCTCCGCCTCCTGCAGCCCCAGTTGGCGCAGCGCAAAAAAGCGATAGGGGCAATGGCGCAGGTCCGAGTACGCGGTGGACGAAAGCCTGTGCACCGGCAAGGCCTGGCCGCTGGGCAGCGGACGGGCCGTGGGTGCGCTGGGCACGCTGCGCGCAAGGCGCAGGTCCTCGCCCGCATGCGCAGCCCCATCGAGCTGCAGGGCCAGCACCAGGGCGCTGGCCAGCAGCGGCTCGCCGCCCTCGTCGCCGGTGCGCCACAGCACATCGACCACCGGGGTCTGCAGCGCGCTGCGCCAGGCCAGGCGCTGCGCGGCCTCCAGCGATTCGCGCGTGGGCAGGCCCCAGGCCTCGCGCTGCGCCTCGTCTTCGGCATCGCTGGCGGCATGCAGGGCGATCTGCCCCTGCACTCCGGCATCCTCCCCGGGGGCATACAGCGGCAGCAC
>NZ_JBKDTZ010000375.1:0-7630 GCF_046339755.1 Acidovorax sp.
GCCTGGCGCGCGGCCTCGTACTCGGCCGAGGCGCCGGGGAAGGGGGTCTTGGCTTTCTCAGCCAGTTGCGCGGCTGGCTTCAACGCGGAATCTGCATTCGTCGTCATCGTTGCTCTCCCCGGCCGCCATGGACCGATGAACGCACGACTATGCCGCCTTGCCAGCAGGTTGTGGGTAGGATAAACGCCCGCCTGCTGGGCTATTCGCCCGCCACCGCAATCGTCTCCAGGCTCTTTCTCAGCTCTTTCTCCACGGCTGGGAATTCGCCCTTGGTGGAGTTGAAGTTGAACACCAGCATCTTGCCCCGGTGGGGGGTGACCATCATGATGTTGTAGATGTCGGTATCGATTGCGCGCGAGGTCATCTCGAAGTAGATCCACTGCTGGCCTCGCATGTCCAGGAGTTTTTTCTCCTTCCACTCGATGCCGGGGATGATGCGGTCGAAAAGGGTCTCGAACGAGGCCTTGGCCTGGGGCAGCTTGTCTTTGGGCAGGCCCTGGGGCTTGAGGTCAAAGGCGATGGTGGTGGTGCGCCGGGCATTGCCCACCACGAAGTTGGGCGCGCGGTTGGACGGGTATTTGCTGCCGATCTCCTCGGCCGTGAGCTGGGTGAAGCCCTCGGGCGCATTGAAGGACACGCCCGCATCGGGAATCGTGAACGTGGCCGCGCTGGCGGCGGTGGGTGCCAGGGCCGATGTCACGGCGGCCAGGCACAGGGTGAGAATCCAGTTTTTCATGGCGGTCGGGCACGTCACGAGCGATCAGGCGGGGCGTTTAGAACGTGTTTACGATCTCTACGGGGTCGCGTTGGGGCGCAATCGGGATGAGTGGATGCTTCGGGTGCGCCGCATGGGCTCGTGCCCATGCAAGCAGCCGGGGCGTCCAATCGCCCGATTTCGCCCCAACCCTTCGGGCAAGTGCCTTGCCGGGCGGTCTGCGGCGTTGCGGCGCTTGTTGATAGCCGAGCTATCAACTGCGCACCGCGCCTTGCATCCCATCCCGCCAAGGGACTTGAGCGACCCCGTAGAGATCGTAAACACGTTCTTAGACCGAAGCCTCCCTCCTCGTTGTGCCAGCTTTTTTGTAGAGCCGCCAGTATCCACACGCAGGGGCGTTTTACAGCGCCGTTGCAGACTTTTACTCTTTGGTAAGTGCGCAGTAGTTCACGCAAATGGCGACTGTGTGTGCCTCTCGTGTCAACGCGTGGGGCCGGCGCCTGCTCGAATGCGGCATCCCTGGTTGCAGGTGGGAGGTGCGCGCTTTGAGATACAAACACCACCATGCTCCAGAGTCCGTCCCAACCGCCAGTCTTCCAACCCACCTTCTCCCACGTGCCGCCCGGCCCCGTGGCGGGCCCTTTGCAGTTGTTGCCCGTCAACGCCACCGTGGTGGCCGTGCACACGGCCACGGGCGCGCATGTGGGCTCGCTCAAAAAGGTGGGCGGCACATGGAAGTTCAAGGCCATGGGCTACGACGCTGCCGGCGGCATGGAGCCGGGCCATGGCCCGCTGACGGACCAGCACAACATGCAGTTCGATACGCCCGATGCCGCCGAGGTGAGTGCCAGATTGCTGGGCCCGTGAGGGGGCATGGTGTCGGTGCGCTGCCCCTACAGCACGGGGTGCGGTGCAGAGCGTTCATAGAATGCCACGATGCCTCTTCTTTTGACCTGCCCGCTACGGCTTGCCGCGGTTCCCCTTCTTGTTCTGGCCTGCGCTGTGGCCCACGCCCAGATTGCACCCCGCCCTGCGGCGGCCCCCACGGCCGTGGCTGCGACTGCCAGCGCGGCATCGCCTGCGGCACCGGCATCCCAAGCGCTGCCACCCGCTGCAGCGGGCGCCGAGCCGGTGGACCGCAGTGCGGCCGCATCGGCGGCGTCCGGTGCCGCTGCTGTGCCCGCGGCGCCCCTGTCCCGCGATGCCCGGCGCATCTATGAGCTGTCGCGCGACAAACTGGTGCAGATCCGCACGCTGCTGCGCAATGCCGATACCCAGGCGTCGATCGGCTCGGGCTTTTTTGTCTCTGCGGACGGCCTGATCGTCACCAACTTCCATGTGGCCAGCCAGCTGGCGCTGGAGCCCGAGCGTTACCGCGGCGTGTACGTCACGATGGAGGGGCAGGAGGGCGAGGTCGAGCTGCTGGCGTTCGACGTGCAGCGCGACCTGGCGGTGCTGCGTGCCAAGGCCCGCACCGCAGCGGCGCCGGTGCTGGGCTTTCGGCCCGCCGCAGAGGCACTGGCACAGGGCGAGCGCATCTACTCGCTGGGCAACCCGCTGGACATCGGCTTTGCCGTCACGGAGGGCACCTACAACGGGCTGGTGCGGCGCAGTTTCTACCCGCGGATTTTCTTTGGCGGCACGCTCAACCCCGGCATGAGCGGCGGCCCTTCGGTGGACGATGCGGGGCGGGTGCTGGGCGTCAACGTCGCCAAGCGGCTCGATGGCGAGCAGGTCAGCTTCCTGATCCCTGCCGAGTTTGCCCAGGCGCTGGTGCAGCGCGCGGCCAGCGCAGAGCCCATCACACAGCCCGCTTACGCCGAAGTGACAAGGCAACTGACAGGCCACCAGCAGGTGCTGACCGAGCGGTTTCTGAAAGCACCGTTTCGTGAGCAACGCCACGGCAACTACCGGGTGCCGGTGCCCGACGACGCGCTGGCGCGGTGCTGGGGATCGGGGCGCGACCCGAACTTTCCGGGCTTGAACCTGGAGCGCACGCAGTGCCAGGCCGACAGCGATGTCGTGGCCGGCGACTACAGCACCGGCACCGTGGGCCTGGCCTATGAGGCCTACAACGCCCCCACCTTGGGCGCGGCGCGTTTTGCCCGGGTGTTCTCGCAAAGCTTTGCCAACGAGCGCTTCCAGACGCGTGGCAACCGCCACCAGACAGCCGTTGAATGCAGCGAGCGTTTCGTGGACTCCGGCAGCCTGCCGCTGCGGGCGGTGGTCTGCATGTCGGCCTACCGCAAGCTGCCCGGCCTGTACAACATGACCGTGCTCACAGCCTCGGTCAACCAGCCCACGCAAGGCATCCTGGGCCGCCTGGATGTGCAAGGCATTGCTTTTGACAACGGCATGAAGCTGGCCAGCCACTACCTCAAGGCGTTTCGCTGGGAAGCCGCACCATGATGCCCACCCTCGGCCTCATCGAAGCCTTCGACCGCCACGGCGCGCTGCTGGCACGCGCCCCCATCACCCGCTGGCCTGTGACGGTGGGCAGGGGCCTGGACTGCGACCTGGTGCTGGACGATCCCTTCGTCGCGCCCACGCACCTGCGCATCGACCGCCAGGAAGATGCCCCGCGCGCGGTGCAGGTGGAGGTGCTGCACACCCGCAATGGCGTGCGCCTGCTGCGCAGGCACTATGCCCAGGGCGAGCGCTTCGACTGGCCGGGCGACACCCCCATCGACCTGGGCCACACCCACGTCGCGCTGCGCCTGGCCGATGCCCCCATCGCCGACGAACAGGCGCTGCCACGGTTTCCGTGGAGCACGGTGGCCACCACGGCAGCGCTCATGGTGCTGGTGCTGGCGGCGGCATTGGGGTCGGCGTGGCTGGAGGCCCGAGACGCCTCGCAGTATCTGAAGGCTGTTCCCGGCATGTTGCTTGGTTTGCTGGCCAGCCTGGGCGTCTGGTCGGGCGCATGGGCAGTGGCCAGCAAGGTGTTCGGCGGCCAGCTTCGGTTCTGGCGCCATGTGCGCATCGCCTGCACGGCCGCCTTGGCGGTGGATGCGGTGCACCTGGTGGCGAACTTCGTGGCGTTCACCTTCTCGTTGGAATCCTTTTCGCGGTTTGCCAGTGTGCTGGTGGCACTGGTGCTGGCGGGGGCCTTGTATGCCCACCTGTCCACGGTGCTGCCGCGCCGCCGCGTGGGTCTGGCCTGGGCGCTGGCTGCGCTGGTGGCAGTGGGATTGCCATCGTGGCTGGGTGCGCAGTGGCTGAACAACATGCGCCTGTCGAACAAGCTGTACATGAGCAGCCTGTTCCCGCCAGGCCTGCGCGTGGCCCCTGCCGTGCCCGTGGACGAGTTCCTGAAAGACACCGGGTCGCTGCGTGGCAAGCTGGATCGCCGGCTGCGTGATGATGGTCAGGGTGAGGACGAATAAGAGCGGGTAAAGAATTCAGCGAAGCGGTTCTGGCCAGGCTGCGTCGCAGGCAGTACGGGTGGTACGACAAGACGCCGCCAGCCCTGCCGGCGGAACGACGGATCAGCGGGGCCAGGTGCGCAGCCCCAGGTCCTGGGCCATGCGCCGGTAGTCCTGCAGGCTGCGCTGCACGAAGTCCTCCAGCGCCGCGCCGGTGAGCGCAAAGGGGTACAGGCCGTAGCGGCTGCACAGGGCGGTATAGCCCGGGGCGGCCAGGGCCTGCTCGAAGGCGCTGGTCCATGCGCGCACCGCGGTGTCGGGGGTGGTGGCGGCCATGTACACGCCGCGCACGGTGGGCCAGGTCAGGTCGATGCCCTGCTCGCGTGCGGTGGGCAGGCCGGCGAGCTGGCCCTGCAGGCGCTGCGGCGCCAGCACGGCCAGGATGCGCAGGGGCAGGCCCTGCGCGGCGGCCTGCATGGCTTCGGCCGCGTCGCCGGTGAAGATGTCGAGGTGCCCGCCGCGCAGCGCCTTGAGTGCCTCGCCGCCGCCCTCGAAGGCGACGAAGCGCATCTTCTTGTGGTCCTGCCCTGCAGCGCGCACCAGCTGTGCGGCCTTGATCCAGTCCTGGCTGCCGATGGTGCCGCCCGCGCCGAACACCACGCGGGCCGAGTCGCGCTTCAGCGCCGCCAGCACCTGTGCCAGGTTCTGGTAAGGCGCGTCGCGGTGCACGGCGATCACGCCGTAGTCGGTGCCCAGCGTGGCGATGAAGCGCAGGGCACTCACCGGGTGCGGGCCGAAGCGGCCCTGTGCGATGTTGAGCAGCGAGCCGCTGGAGAACGCCACCAGCGTGCCCGGCCCGCCCAGCCGCCCCGTGGCCACCTGGTCGAAGGCCACGGCACCGATGCCGCCGGGCAGGAAGCGCGTGGGCAGCGGCGTGCGGCCCGGGCGCACGGCGAGGATCGCGTCGGCTGCGAGCCCGCAGGTCAGCCCGAAGCCGCCGCCGGGTTTGGAGGGAGCGATGCATTCCGCGGGCTCGGTGCTGGCATCGGCCTGCGCCGCGGTGTGCACACCACAGGCCAGGCTGCCGAGCAGGGCTGCCAGGGCATGGCGGCGCGAGCAATGGGTTGGGAAGGGCATGGGCATCATGGCTTGGGCCACCAGAATATCGCCAGCAGGCCCGGTCCCTCGGGGCGCGCCTCCAGCCGCAGTGCGCCGCGGTGCCGCTCGGCGATGGAGCGCGCAATCGCCAGCCCCAGGCCCGAGCCGCCGGCCGCCGCCTGCGAGCCGCGCCGGTAGCGCTGGCCCAGTGCGGCGCGCTCTTCGGGCGCCATGCCGGGGCCGTTGTCCTCGACGTTGACGCTCCAGCCCAGGGCGTCGCCGGCGGCCGACAGGGTGATGGTGCCGTGCGCGGGCGTGTAGGCGATGGCATTGGCCGCCAGGTTGGTGACGGCCTCGCGCAGCAGGCCGCTGTCGGCCACGGCCATGAACTCCGGGGCGGGTGTGTGGATGCCGAAGTCGATCTGCTTGGCGCGCGCCTGCGGCAGCAGCTCCAGCGCCACTGTGCGCAGCAGCGCGGCCAGGTCGAAGGGCGCGTACTCCACCGCGGCCGTGTCGCTGCGCCCCAGGGCCAGCAGCTGCTGCGTGCTGCGCGTGGCGCGCGCGATCTCGCCGCCGATGGCGGCCAGCGCATCCTGCACCTGGGCGGGGTCGGGCTCGCGGCGGGCGTAGTCGATCTGCATCTGCAGCGTGGTCAGGTGCGTGCGCAACTGGTGCGAGGCATCGTCCAAAAACTGCCGCTGCTGCGCCACCAGGGCCTGGGTGCGTGCCATCTGTTCGTTGACGGCGGCCACCAGCGGGCGGATGTCGGCGGGCAGGTCGGTGTCGGCAATCGGCGTCATGTCGTCGGGGCTGCGTTCCTGCACGCCGCGCGCCAGGCGCGACAGGGGCCGCAATGCGACGGCCAGCGTGGCAGCTGCGCCCAGCACCATGAGCGCCAGCACCAGGCCATCGCGCAGGGCGGCGCGCTGCACGAAGCGGCGCGTGAACTCCTGGCGCGACTGCGTGCTCTCGGCCACCTGCACGAGCACGCTGCCGGGTTGTCCGTCGGCCGTGGCGGGCACGGCGGTGTCGTTGGCATCGACCTTGCGCCGGTAGGCGGCCAGGCGCACCGATTCACCGAAATACTCCGCATCGTAGAAGCGTGGCACGCCGGGCTCCAGCGGGCCGGGCGGCAGGGGCAGGTCGGCGTTGCCCAGCTCCACCAGGCCGTCGGAAGACGCCACGCGGAAGTACACGTGGCCGCTGGCGGTGAGCTCGAAGAATTCGAGCATGGTGTAGGGGAGTTCTGCCGAGAGGCCGCCGGAGGCTGTGGAGATGTTGGCGTCTATGGACTTGAGAGCGCCGAGCAATGAGCGGTCGTAGGCGGCGTTGGCGGCTTCGAGGGCGTCGTGCCTGGTCATCCACAGTTCCACGCAGGTGACCAGGGCAAGGACGGGGAGGAGGAGGGCCAGGAGGCGCCAGAGGCTGGTGCGGCGCAGTCTGGCCCAGGGACTGCCGGGACCTGTGCTGGACGGTATTGTGGGCGCCATCTCAGTGGCACCTCGATGGTTTGGAGGATGGCTCTATGAATGGTTGCTCCGTGCCTTTGCAGTGGGCGGGAGCCGGGATGTGCGCCCGGCGGCGCACCCACTTTCTTTTGCTTCGCCAAAAGAAAGTGGGCAAAGAAAAGGCGACCCCCAGTCTGCGTCCCCCATCGCCCGAAGGGCGATGGGGACAGCCTGCGATGCTCGGAACTGGGGTGGGCGTCGATGAACTCGCTGCGTTCTTCGAACTCCGCTCAAACAGCATCGACGAGCCAGACGACGAAGCGTGTGTGTCCTTCGGCACACACGCCCACCCCAGCTCCTGCGCTTCTCGGCGCAGCCAGAAGGGGTGGGGAGCGGGTACCACCCGGCTGCTGCATGCGCAGCTACGCCGGGTGTCGGTTACGCGCTGCGCGCTGCCGACGGGCGGCGCAGCCGCCCTGCCCAGGCCGAGCGCAGCGACGGCAGACCGGGCCGAGCGAAGCAATGGCCCGTGTGGGGCCCGATCCCCACCCCTTCTGACCGTGCCGAGAAGCGCAGCGCCTGGGGTGAGCGCGTGCCGAAGGACACGCGCATCGTTGTCTGACTCACCGCAGATGTTTGAGCGGAGTTCGCCCGCAGGGCGAACGCAGCGAGTTCCGCGGTGCACCCCAGGACCGAGCATCGCAGGTTGCCCGTAGCGAAGCGAAGGGACACGGGCAGCGGGGTCGCCTTTTCTTTGCCTTCTTTCTTTTGGCGACGCAAAAGAAGAGACTGTCAGAAATTTTGTGTTCAGGGCATAGCATGACGACAGGAGCATGTATGCCAAGCAAGTTGAACAAGCCCACGAGGGTAGCGCCAGCGCTACCGTCCATCCCCAAAGAGATCCTTGATCAGTTCGGCCAGGGGGCAATGACCGCCGAGGCCATCAACGCCGCCTCCATGGCCTTCAAGAAAGCCTTGATCGAGCGGGCGCTGGGGGCTGAGTT
>NZ_JBKDTZ010000376.1:0-8583 GCF_046339755.1 Acidovorax sp.
CGCGGCGTGATAGGGGTGGGCATCGGCCAGCGATCCATTGCTGTTCGCACCTGGGTCGCTTGCGCCGGTTTCAACGGTAATGGTGGGCATAGGTGTACCTCGGTTTGCTCGTATTTACGCAACGAGCAATCACTTGGGAATGCGCCACGTGTGGCCGCCCGACGTGCCCTTGCCGTTCACAAAAGTAAAGGCAGGGGTGGCGATGGTCTTTTGTGTCTGCGCACCGCATTCGCACATTGGTGGTGGGTCGGTTCGCTCTTGCAGCTTCTCGATCACTGCTTGGCACTTGGGGCACTTGTAGGCATAGAAACACTTCATCGGTAACTCCTGTTGGAGTTACTTAGCTGGCAATGAAATTGATTTCAAAACAGGGTCCGTCTGCTAGCATGGCTCGACAAGCGAGGAGGGGTTATGACGGCAAAAGCAGGTGTTCTGGTAGGCGTAGTGGCGCTGATGTTGTGTGGCTGTGGCGGAGGAAGTTCGACCAGCAGCAGCGCGCCCAGAGTCGCAACGAAGTCGGACGTGGAGCTGTGTATTGATCGGGGCGTTGCATACTTCAAAGAGATCGGCTCGTACCCCACGCTCAAGAGCAAGCCCTCGGCTGGGCAGCGCGCGGAGGATGTCGCAAAGGAGCGATGCAATAGGACCACAACCGCGTTCTGACTTGGCAATGAAGAAAGGCTCCCCGCAGGGAGCCTTTCTTGTGATGGAGCGCTTAGACGCCGGTCAGAATCTGAACTGCGTCGGGGTCGATCAGGCCGTATGCGAATACGCCGTACCAACCGAGGTTGAAGAAGCGGTTCAGCTTGTCGTTGCCCGAAGTCATTCTCATGCTTGGGGCCTGGCTCACGGCCTTGCCCAGGGCGTTTGCACCCAAGCTGATGGAGTGACCTGCTGTCACGCCTTCATGACGCAGGATGCGGTGGCCCTTGTAGAAGCCCACTTCGTTCTTCAGCACTGCCTCAGCGGAAGCGTACTTCTGCACATCAACCCAGCCGGACTCAGCGCGCAAGACGGCGATCACTGATTCGGGCATTACTGCCACGTAGGAGTCGCCTACAGGGGACACGGATGCAGATGCCAGCTTGGAGTATTGGCCGTCCAGTTGGGCTCCGGAAACTGCGGATGCTTCCTTGTTGCCCGCTGGGGCTGTCATCAGGGCTTGCAGGATCAGGGCGTCCTGCGTTTGGCCCATGTTCAGGCCAACGTTCTTTGCCGCTGCCAGGTCAACGCGGCCACCGGTCTGGATGGAAGACAGGTTGGTGGTCGTGACCACGTTACCGTATTCCTTTGGAGTCAACAGGATCTCGCTGTCGGACAAGGCAATGGATGCCACGTCTTCGCGTTCCAGCAGGGGCGTTGTGGCCAGGGCCAGACGACCATACTTCGTGAAGCGGATGCTCACTGCGTTGATGTCTTCCTTAACGGAGACCAGTGGTTCCAGGATTTGAGCCTGACCGTTAGCGATCATGATGCCAGCGGCATAGGCTTGGACGAGGCTGTTGTCTACTTGTGCGACACCTGTCAGGTTGGTGATGAAATCTGCCATTGTTTTCTCTTCTTATTGTTTTTAGAACTTTCCATAGCGGCGCATGACGGCAATCAGTTGCTCTTGCGTCTTGCATGCGGCCAGCTCAGTCTCATAGCCACTGGTCACTGCGCCTTCTGCCGCTCTCGCGGGATTGGGCATGGCAGTAATCTCGAACAGCTCTGAGGCTTCTTCCTTTGCTTTCAGGATCGCTGCTTCAACGGCTTTGGCATCTACCTCACCGTCCTTCACTTCGATTCCGGCGCGGTCAACCAACTTCAAAACGGCTGCGATGTTCTTGGCCTTCGCTGCTTTCGCAGCCTCGGTCAATGCACCGTTGAGTGCCAGCGTCATGAGCTTGTTTTCCGCTTGCTCTGCGCGTTCTTTGTAGGAAGCGTTCTCGGTGAGCTGGGCTTCAAGCTCAGACTTCTTGGACTTGCTTTCCTGCTCGAAACGACGAGCTGCTTGCAGGTTGTTGCGAGCCTTCTCCAGTTGCGATTCAAGATCGGCGATACGCTTGTGTGCGTCGCTGTCTTGGGTGTCAGCTACCTGGGTTTGCGCTTGCTCAGCTGCCTGCGTTTGATCATTCGATCCGTTTGTGTCGAGGACACTTTCATCACCATTCGGCATCAATAACTCCTGCCCATTCGGGTCTTTGTTGGAGTTATTTAGCGAGGTCGATTACTGGCTGTTCGCTTGGCTGTCGCTCTGCATCTGTGTGACGGCGTTGTCGTGTTCGACCAGAGACTCAGCATCGTCTTGATCTTCATCCGCCGTGGGTTCTTCGGGCTGCGTGAGGCTGGCCTTCCACACGTTGAACTCGTGCATTTCAAGGATCTTGGCCTTCGCCTCTTCCTTGGTCATGCCCTCGACCTTCATGAAGTAGTCCAGCTCCGTCGCACGGCCTTCGCTGATCTTCTTCGCCCACAATTCTTCCTGCGCAGCTACATCGACAGGTAGAGAAGGAGCGCTAAACTTCGCGAACATCTCTGCGCTCTCGTCCAGTGCCGTGTGACCCTTCGCGGTGTTCATTACTCGGGCCAGAATGCGGTAGAAGCGCTTGAACGACTGCTCAAACATGCGCTGTCGTTGCTTGCGCAGGTCGAGGTTCGCCATCTCCTCAACCATGAGCTGAAAGCCGCTGTTGGCTGCGGTTGTGTTGGTGGTGTGGATCTTGACCGACCAGTCCCCGGCCACGCTTTGCACCCAGGTGTTCACTACGTCATCCAGCGACACCAAGTCCACGTCTGGGCGTTTGTAGTCGAAGAATGGGGAGTCGATGCCATTGCTTTCCAGCACCACTACCTGACCCGGGCCGCCAAGCACTGTGCGGGCGTCTGGTGCAACCACTGAGCCCAGGGCGGCACCAAGGGCTGACCCAGGTGCGCTGGCGCCCTTGGGCTGCATGTTAGTGATAGCGGTGCTCATCTTGGACCACTTGATGCTGCGCTCGCTGTCCGTGTAGTGCAGGTTCACCACCTCGTTGAGGTTCACGATCGTCTTGTCTTGCTCGGCCCAAAATCCGGTGACTGGCGAGTTGGTGTCGTAGAACACCGTGATGGGAATGAGGCCGTAGGGATTGGGCTGGCGAGCGTTGATCACCACGCCGCCCTCTGTTCGGTCGCTCACCCATACGATCTCTTCCATGGTCCAGATCGCATAGTCCGCGCCGTCGTTGTCGCTGCTGTAGCGGTAGATCATGGACCTGGGCTTCTTGGTCGTGGGATTGATCACCACTTCGCAGTTGCCACGATGCAGGAGGTCGAGCGCAATTTGCTGTTCTTCGGCATCCCACTGCATCAGGACGATGGCCGTTTTGAGCAGGCGCGTCATCTCATCCAGCTTGATCGCGAAGTCCGACCACTCCACCTTCGCCAGCTCTTCGGCGATCAGCGTTGTGGGCTCGGCCGCGGGCGTGACTTTGTTTTGGTTGAACACCTCCAAGACGGGCGGCGCGTCCTTGAACAGAAGACCGCTCTTCTCGACGATCATCTTTGTGACGTTGCGAAAGCGCGGGATGTAGCCCTCGCTGCGCCAATTTGCACGACCGCGATACGGGTCATCCAAGAGCTTGATGACCTCGTCTTCTTGTTGGCCTTCGTAGTAGTTCCTTGCCTTCATCGCGTCTTTGGCGCGGTTGGTCTTGAGCATGTCGATCCATTGGTTCAGATCGAACCCGTCCAGGATCAAGTTGTCGTTTGAAATCATGAATTCACCTCGGTGATGTTGTTGTATTTACCGCTCACCGAAGGACGGAAACGCTGCCTTTGCCCGGCACTGGGAACATGAAGGCGATGAAGTAGCCCAGCGCATCCAGGCAGTGATCGAGGCCGGTGGTTTTGTCCGGCTTGCCGTCTGGTCCGAAGCCCTGTTGCTCCAGGCCCTTGACCAGCACCGGGCATTTCTCGATGTTGACGAACAGCTTCTGTTGCGCGACCCATTCGCCGTTGACCTGCTTTTGGGAACTGAACTGGGCGTTCACTGCAGGCACACGCTCCTTCATGATCGACGGGTTGTTGCCCTTGAACTCGCACTTGAAGCCTGCCTGCTTGAGCATCGCAATGGAGCTGAGGCTGGCGTTGGCACTGGCGTTCTTGCCGCTGCTATCCGGGTAGATCGTGATGCCGTTGGCATGCTGTGCCCAGTGGCCGTAGTCGGCCTTGAGTCGGCGGATCATGGACTCCGTGTTCTTCTCGTCCACGATCTCTTCGACCACGTAGGTGTGCCCACTCAGCTGATCGTGCGCGCAAACGACCGCACTCATGTGGTCGTTGTTGAAGTCCATGCCCACATAGAGCACTGTCTTCTGGAAGTCCTGCAGGGTCTTCGTTGTGCAGTTCAGCGCGCGGTCGAACGCGTAATAGACGTTGCCGCTCGCAAGGTTCACGAACTCACCGTTCAGGTATGCCTCAGCCTGCTTGGCCGTGTAGTTGGACCGGATGCTGGTGATGTACGTGCTGGGCACATACGGGTTGTCAAAGGTTTTGGCCTTGTGCAGGTATCGGTCTGGCCGAACAGTGCCGCTCTCGTCCCTCTCGTTCTCCACGAAGTAGAGGTGGGAGAAGTGGAAGCCTTCTGGCGTGGTCGTCACGAAGCCTTGAACACATGGGCCGCGCGTCAGACGGGCCGTTGCTTCCTTGAACGCTGCCAGGGCGACATCACGGCTTGTGCAACGGTCGATCTCGTCAATGCCAAACCAGGCCAGCGTCTTGCCTGCAAGGCGGTGATAGTTCTCGGCGCCGCAAAGAAAGATCGTGGTATCGCCTTCTGGGAAGTGAATAACCAGGCTCTCGGGATTGGACTTGCGGTAGGTGTACTGCTTGCCTTCCGTCCACCCGTAGTCGTCCTTGAGCACCTTGTTCACGACGGGCATCAGCGTGCCCCGGATCATGGATTGCGTGGGCTCCATCAGGGCCCCATCCAGGCCTGGATTGCGAAACGCTAGGTCGATGCCCTTGTGGACGGCTGCGTAGGTCTTGCCAGCACGGAAGCCCCCCACAAGGCCTACGATGCGGTGCTGGGTGTCGTTGATGAACCTTACTTGATGGGGCAGTAGCTTGAATTTGCGCGTGCCCATCAGTCTCGCGAGGCCTCACTTTCCGTTTGCGCGCGAATGGCGGCAAGCTCTTCATCTGATGCTGGCTCGTATACCGGGGCATCCAGTCCGTTGTCCGCAGGTGCGTTGGTGTGGTGCACGCGGATCACCCGTGCATCGCGGTCCTGGTCGATGAGGTCTTTCAGGGCTTCGCGGTTGATCTTGTAGACGAGGCTGTTTTCCTCTGCTGCAATGGCGCTCTGCTCCACGGCCTCGATCTTTGCGCGTCTCGCTTCCTCGTAGTCTGCGCGAGCACCTTCAAAAGCCAGTTCGAGGTCTGGGTAGACCTTCAGTACGGCCATAAATTTGTCCAGCGTCATGCCTGCTCGCACCGCGATCGCGCGGGGACTCATGCCGTTCCTTGCTGCACGCAGGGCCTGGGCAAAGTCGGTGATGCTGGGTGCCTTCCCAGTCTCGTTGTTGTCGTTATCCATTCCTAACCTCTTGGGCAATGTGTGAGGTATTTACACAAGAGGTCAGCGTTCACTTGGTCGGGTAAATACTCCAAATGAACCCGGGGTAGCTATGAGCGTAGATAAGGAATTGCAGGACTTGACCGTGCGCGTGTCGGTCCTTGAGCAGCAGCATGCACATGCGAAAGAGCAGATGGCACAGATCAAGCAAGAGGTGGAGCAGTGCAGGGCAGACCACACCAAGACCAGCGACAAGCTGGAGGCGCGCATGGGCGCCGTTGAGTCCGTGGTGGACGAACTGCGCATCAACACTGAGCTGACTCGCAAAGCGCTTCTGTCGTTGGAACGCATGACCGAGCAGATCGATCACACCAACGACTCCCTGGACTCGATCAAGCTGAAATTGAGCCGCCAGGATGGATTCCTGGCGGCTGCGTTGTTTCTGGGTGGAGCCGCTTGGGCTTTGCTCTCCACCTTCAAAGACCAGATCTTGGGCTGGTTCTAATACTCCCTGGACAGCATCAGCACGCCGCTCACCCAGTAGAACTGGTACGTCCCTTCCGGGCAGTCCGTGTAGTTGATCCTGCGCTCGAAGACATTGGCTGAGTCATCGCCGTCGTTGACAGCTAGCATCGCGCCGCTGTCTTTCACCGCGAGTTTGATGCTCGCAAATTCCTGGGCTTGCTTGCGAATCGCCGGTTCGGTCGCCAGGATGTCCAGCAGCCAGTAGGCACCCTGGCCTGCGTTCTGGAAGAAGTACCGCATGCCGTCCGTGTAGACCGGCTCTCGATACATGGGATGGCGGTGGTATTGCTCCGTGCCGGTGAACGTCTGGAGTGCTGACTGGAAGTCGCTCATGCCTTGATCCCCATGTCGAAGCAGAACCACTTGGCTTGGTCTTCGTCCTGGAACACGCGGGTGTAGGTCTCCTCACACTCCCGCTCCGCGCTGTCGTCGGTAGTCATGGCATGGTTGGCCAAGCACCATTGGTAGTGGTGCACGTACATCGCCGTTGGGCAAATGACTTCCTTTTTAGTTGGCTGATTACTCACGGTTATTTCCTGCTTTGGTTAATCGGCGATTGCGGCGACATCGCTGCTTTCGTCCCACCAAGCTACAGGCTGACCATTTTTGCGCGCAACCCAGATTGGCCATTGCGCACCACACAGCTGATCAAATTCAACTATTTCCTGAAAGTCTTCGGCATCAATACCAAAGTGGCTAACTGGTGTGCTTTGAATAAATTGCGTGTTTGTCATTTCGGTTACCTGTTGCTTGGTAACCAATTGGAAAGTCTAGGTGATAAGGCATCAACAAAAGAGTGAAAGAGCGTGAATGCCACTTAGTCTTTTGCGAAAGCCAAAAAAGAAAAAGGCCGCGATTGCGGCCTTTGTAGTTTTGGAACGATTACTTGGAAGCGGGAGCAGGGGTGGGTGCTGGCTCCTTTCTTGCGCGAGGCTTGCGCGTGGTCGCTGCCAGCACCTCATCCATCTCACCTGCCTTGGTGCCTTCTTGAACTGCAGTAAGGAAAGCCACTGCCTTCTCGGCGTCTGGAACTGCGAAGTAGGTCGTGCCCTGTACTGGCATAGCGCTGTTGCTGTTGCGCAGCGTGAGAACGTAGCTGCCATCAGGGTTGCGAACGAACCAACGACTCTTGGGAGCAGCGGCTTGCACCAGCTTGATCTGTTCGCCGACGCTTGCCACGAAGCGGGTGCGCAGTGCCAGTTTTGGATCCTGCTGCGCTTGCAAACTGGACAGCTTTGCGACGGGCTTTGCAATTGCAGTCAGGGAATCAAAAAACGAAACTGGCTTTGCGGGAGCTGCTGGAGTTGCGGTCTTGGAATTTGCCTTTGCGTTCATGATCTACTTTCGTTTGTTAAACGGCGTCTTTGCCGTAGATCAATTGGAACGTCAGGTATTCACCGCATCAACTAAAGAGTGACGCCAAGTGAAAAATACTTCAGGTGTAGTGGGGCCACTACATTAAGGATTCGACTTGCGCAGCTGAAGCTTTACTGTCGAGTGAATTAGCTTGGTGAGCTGCGCCTCGACAGTCATCTGATCGAGAATCTGGCGCTTCAACAACGCTACTTCATCGCGGAGTGCATTCATCACTTCGAGTTGCGGTGAAGTCAAGCTTTCCTTGCCGGTTTCAAGATCGAGATTTTGGTTGTGATCAAACGCCTCGTCGAACGCGGGGAGGCCATGGCGCTCGCGGAACACATGAAGGCGGCCGCATGCATGTGCGTAGTTTTGAAGTAGGTCTCTTGATTTCATTGCATTTCCTAATGTCCCCCAAATGGGGTGCACCTATTTACCGCTTGGATAAACAAGTGGTGGCGGTGATGCCACGTAGGAAGAAAAAATGCCTGAAACCAGTTCAAACTTGAGAAAGTACCGAGACCTCTACAACATCCACAAGAAATCTTGCAAGCTACGGAAGCCAGATCGACATGGTCACAAGATCGAGATGAAGCTCACCTTCGAGCAGTGGCTGCAAATCTGGATGGACTCAGGGAAGTTGGAGCAGCGTGGCCGAGGTAAGGGCGGCTACTGTATGGCGCGCCACGACGACCTGGGCGACTACGAAGTCGGCAATGTCTCGATCAAGTCGATTGTCGAGAACAGTAGGGAAGCAAAGTTGGGCAGGGGAGGGGTGAAAGGACGGGTGTCACCGACTAAAGGAAAAACGTGGTCTGCTTCATCCAATACGCTGCGCGCTGAAGCTGCTAAAAACGTCACCAAGACCCCATGCCCCCACTGTTCAGCTCTGCACACGCAAGCGCACTTGGCGCGTTACCACGGGGACCGCTGCAAGCTTGCGCCTCGACTTGTAGCAAACCTTGAATCTGCGCTGTCCCCTGGCGCGGACCGCTCTGGCGATGACTCTTAGCGACCTATGTTCAAGGAGATGTACTGCAGCGCAGCAGCAACGGACTCGACGAGATCGTCGTACTTGATCGTGGTGGTCATCGTGTTTCTGTCGTGGGCGGAACGGGTGCGCGTCTGTGCACGCTGGCTGCCGCCTGGGACGGCGCCGGGCGCAA
>NZ_JBKDTZ010000377.1:0-32540 GCF_046339755.1 Acidovorax sp.
GAAGCCCTTGTCCCAATACGCCTGGCTGGTGGGCGGGAAGGCATAGATGGCGTGCCATACCGAAGAACCCGTGAAGCCCGTGACGGTCTTCACGCCGAACTTCGCCGCTGCGCGCGCCGTGTCGGCCAGCTCGCTGGCCGCACGCTGGCGCACGCCTTCGGGCTCGCCATCGCCCCACACATGCGGCGGCAGGATGGACTGGTGGCGCTCGTCGATGCGGTCGCACACGGCCTGGCCCACCAGGTGGTTTCCGATGGCAAAGCATTGCAGGCCATGCTGGGCCAGCAGCGCATGCTTGTCCTTCACATACTGCGCGGAAGCCAGCGCCTCCTGCACATTGAAATGGTCGCCCCAGCAGGCCAGCTCCAGGCCGTCGTAGCCCATGCTGCGTGCCAGCGGCGCGAGCTCGGCCAGCGGCAGGTCGGCCCACTGGCCGGTGAAGAGGGTGACAGGTCTTGGCATGGGCATGCTCCAGTGGATATGGCGTTCAATGGCAAGGTACGGCTCGGGCGCAACGCGCCTGTCAAAGGCCGCTTGAACGCGCGCGGCCCAGGCCAGGACCGCCGCGCAAGGGCCGCCCCGCCGCGCTGGCGGTGTCCCCCTTCCCGAACTACGCAGTAGTTCGAGAGAAGGGGGAAGGCGCGAAGCGACTCAGGGGGTTGTCCGAATCAGAAAGGAGAATCAGGGAAGTAGAAGCTTTTCGCGTTTTCCTTGGTGATCAGCACCGAAGGAATGATGGTCGTGGGCGGCAGCTTGTCGCCCTTGATGCGTGCCTCGGCCGTGAGCTTGATCGAGTCGTAGATGAACTTGGGGCTGTACGACACGTTGGCCTGGATCAGCGGGTTGCTGCCGTCGGCCAGCGTCTTGATCATGCCCTTGGCGCCGGCGCCGCCGAACACCAGCTTGATGTCCTTGCGCTTGGACTGCTCGATGGCCTTGAGCACGCCCACGGCCATGTCGTCGTCGGCCGCCCACACGGCGTCGATCTGCGGGAAGCGGGTCAGGTAGTCCTGCATGACCTTGAAGGCATCGTCGCGGTTCCAGTTGGCGTACTTGGCGTCCAGCAGCTTGATGTCGGGGTGGTTCTTGAGCACGGCGTTGAATGCGTCCATGCGCTCGTTGTCCAGCGTGGTGGCAATGCCGCGCATGGCCACCACGTTGCCCTTGCCGTTCAGCGCCTTGGCGATGTACTCGGCCGGAATCTTGCCGAAGGCGGTGTTGTCACCGGCCACATAGGCGTCCTGCGCGCTGGTGTCGGTCAGGCCGCGGTCCACCACCGTCACGTAGACGCCCTTGGCCTTGACCTGGGCCACCGGCTTGGTCAGCGCGGCCGATTCGAAGGGGAAGATCACCAGGGCGTTGATCTTGTTGACCGTGACCAGGTCCTGCAGCTGGTTGGCCTGCTCGGGCGCGCCGCCGGCCGTCTTGACGATGACCTGCAGGCCGGGGTGGGCCTTTTCCAGGTCCTTCTTGGCCTGGTTGGCCCAGTACACGATGCCGCCCGTGAATCCGTGCGTGGCCGACGGAATGGCCACGCCCACCACGACCTTGTTGGCCTGCGCCATGGCAGGGCCGGCCAGCGCCAGTGCGGCTGCGGCGCCCACGGCCGAGAGGGCCAGGCGGCGGGTGAAAGAAAGTTGGCTGTTCATGATGCGTTGTCTCCTGTTGCTGTTGCTTGGAAAAAGGCCATGGAAGCTGGCCGGCTGGGGAACACCTTGAAAAACAAATACACGCAAAGAGTGGCTGGAAAACTCAGCGAAGCGGTCCTGGCTGGGCGCTGCGTCGCAGACAGTGCGACTAGCACGGCAAGACGCAGCAACGACGCCAGGAGAGTTGTTCCGGCCACTCCGTCACCTCTTGCCGCGTTGCATGAACGCTACTGCAATGATCACGAAGCCCTGCACCGCCGCGTTCAGGTACACGCTGATGATGCTGGTGAGGTTGAGGATGTTGCTGATGACCGACAGCAGGATGGCACCCACCACCGTGCCGGTGATGCTGCCCGCCCCGCCCTTGAGGACCGTGCCGCCCACGATCACCGCGGCGATCGCCTCCAGCTCCCACAGCAGGCCCGTGGTGGGCGATGCCGAGCCCAGGCGCGGCACGTAGAGCAGCGTGGCGATGCCCACGCACACGCCGAGCAGCATGTAGGTCAGGATCTTGATCTTGTGCACGTCCACCGCGGCGTACTGCGCCACCTGCTCGTTGGAGCCGATGGCCTGCACATAGCGACCGTAGGCCGTGCGGTTGAGGATGACGCCACCCACCAGCGCCACCAGCAGGAAGATCCACACGGGGATGGGCACGCCCAGCAGGTTGGCGTAGTACACGGGGCTGTAGAGGTCCGACAGATCGTTCTCCAGCGTGATGGCGCCGCCGTTGGAGAAGTACGTGAGGTAGGCGCGGAAGATGCCCAACGTGCCCAGGGTCACGATGAACGGCTCGATGCGCCCCTTGGTAATCAAGAGGCCGTGCACCAGCCCGAACACGGCGCCCAGCACCACGGCCAGCGCCATGCCCACCACCACGGCGGCCATGGGCGAACCGAGCACGGGCGCCATGGCATTCATGAACAGGATGACCGAGCCCGCGATCAGTGCCGCCATGGAGCCCACCGACAGGTCGATGCCGCCCGAGATGATGACGAAGCACATGCCCACCGCGATGATGCCGATGAAGGCCGTGCGCGTGAGCACGTTCATCACGTTGTCGTAGGTGGCGAAGTTGCTGTTGAGCAGCGTGCCGGCAATGCACAGCAGCACCAGGCCGATGACCGGGCCCAGCCCGTGCAGCTTGCCCCACCAGGCGGTTGCGGCACCGTGGCGGCTGCCGGCCACCTGCGGGGTGGGGGCGTTTTCAGCGGGTACCTGTGGCATGGACGATCAACTCCTCTTCGGTCAAATGGGGTTCCTGGAGCGTGGTCTGCAGCCGGCCGGCGCGCATCACCGCCACGCGGTGGCACAGGCCGATCAGCTCCATCAGCTCGGACGAAATCACGATCACCGCCAGGCCCTGCGCCGCCAGGCGCTGTACCAGGTGGTAGATCTCGCGCTTGGCGCCCACATCCACGCCGCGCGTGGGCTCGTCGAGCACCACCACGCTGGGGCCGGGGTGCAGCACCTTGGCCAGCGCCAGTTTTTGCTGGTTGCCGCCCGACAGCGACGAGGCACGCACGTCGAGCGAACCGGTGCGGATGCCGAACTCCTGCACCGCATCGCGCAGCGCGGCCTGCTCGGCCGCGGGGTCCAGCCAGGGCTTGGCGTAGCGCTCCAGCGCCATCAGCGTGAGGTTGGGCCGCAGGCTGAAGTGCACGTGCAGGCCCTTGCCCTTGCGGTCTTCGCTCAGATAGGTCAGGCCATGGCGGGCCGCGTCGCGCGGGCTTTTAAATTGCACGGGCTTGCCGGCCAGCTCCACGGTGCCGGCCGAGCGCGGGCGCAGGCCCAGCAAACCTTCGAACAGTTCGGTGCGCCCGGCACCCACCAGACCGGCAAAACCCAGGATCTCGCCGCGCCGCACCTCGAAATCGATGCCCTCGGCCCAGCCCGGCACCGTGAGGCCGCGCACCTTGATGGCGGGCTCACCCGCCGGTGCGGGCAGCTTGGCAGGGAACAAATCAGCCAGCTCGCGGCCCACCATCAGGTTGGCCATCTGCCGCCGCGTGACGCTGGCCGTGGGCTCGCGCGCCACCAGCAGGCCGTCGCGCATCACCACCACCTCGTCGGTGGTGCGCTCCACCTCGTCGAGCTTGTGCGAGATGTAGATGATGGTCACGCCCGCGGCCTTGAGCCCGGCCATCAGCGCGAACAGGCGCTCCGTCTCGCCGGGGGTCAGCGTGGCGGTGGGCTCGTCCATGATGAGCAGGCGCGCATTGCGGGCCAGCGCGCGGGCGATCTCCACCAGCTGCTTTTCGGCCACGATGAGCTTCTTCACCCGCGTGTCGGGGTCCAGCGGCAGGCCAACCTGGGCCAGCGCCTGGCGCGTCTTCTCGCGCATGGCCTTGTCATCCAGGAACAGGCCCTTCTTGATCTCGTGCCCGAGGAAGACGTTCTGCGCAATCGTCAGGTCGTCCGCCAGGTTGAACTCCTGGTGGATCAGCACGATGCCCTGGGCCTCGGCCGCGCGCGAGCCGCCGCCGGGGGCGCGCACGGCGCCGTCCACCACGACCTCGCCGGTGGTCGGGCTCTCGTACCCGGCCAGGATCTTCATCAGCGTGGACTTGCCCGCGCCGTTCTCGCCCAAGAGGCCGTAGACGCGGCCCGGCTGCAGCGCGAAGCCCACGCCGTGCAGCACGCGCACGGGGCCGAACTCCTTGGTGACGTTGCGGAACTCGACGGCGACGCTCATCGTGCACTCCCTCCCGAACGCGATGACTGCGCCATGCTCTCCTGCATGGCCAGCACCCCCGCACCCACCACGCCGGCATCGTCGGCCCGGGGGGCATACTGGATCTCCAGGTGGCGCGTGGACAGGGCCAGCGAGCGGTGGTAGACGCTCTGGCGCACCGAGGCCAGGAACAGCGGGCCCATGTCCGTCACCCGCCCGGCGATGAACACGTGCGACGGGTTGAAGAAATTGACGATGGAGGCCAGCATCTGCCCCACCAGGCTGCCCGCGCGCTGGATGATGGCGTTGGCCGCCACGTCGCCCGCGCGGCTGGCCTGGGCCACATCTTCCGTGGTCAGGGTGCCGGTGGCCTGCAGGCGCTCGGCCAGCAGCGCACTTTCGCCGGCCTGGGCCGCCGCAAGCGCCATGCGCGCCATGGCGGGCGCGGCGGCCATGGCCTCCACGCAGCCCTGGTTGCCGCAGTGGCAGCGCGGGCCGGCCTGGTCCACGCAGATGTGGCCCACGTCGCCGGCCGAACCATTGGCGCCCCGGTACACCTGGCCGTGGCAGACGATGCCGCAGCCGATGCCCGTGCCGACCTTGATGACCAAAAAGTTGGGCAGGTTGCGCTGCAGCCGCCACAGCTCGCCCAGCGCCATCAGGTTCACGTCGTTGTCCACGAAGACCGGTGCAGCAAAGGCCTCGCGCAGGTAGTCGCGGATGGAAAAGCCATCCCAGTCGGGCATCAGCGGGGGGTTGACCAGTTGGCCGCTTTCAAAGTCCACCGGCCCCGGCACACCCATGCCGATGGCGATGACCTGCGAGGCGGGCAGCCCGCAGCGCGCCATCAGCTCGCGCATCAGGCCGCGCAGCCGCGCCAGAATGACACCAGGGCCCTGGCGCACGTCGATGGGTTCACGGTGCCGCGCCAGCACGGTCATGTCGGGGCGCATCACGGCCACCTGCATGCTGGTGGCGCCCAGATCGGCGCCGATCACCACGCCCAGGGTTTCGCTCAGGCGCAGGGTTTCGGCACGGCGGCCGCCCGAGGATTCCTGCAGGCCCACCTCGTCGAGCAGGCCCTCGTCCAGCAGGGCCGCCACCCGGGCGTTGGCCTTGCTCTTGGAGTAGGCCAACCGCTGCGCCAGCGCATGCCGCGACGCGCCTGCCGACCAGAAAATGGTCTGCAGAACGTCCAGGTCTTCGGTGCCGCAGTTGTGCCAGCGTGCCAAGGCTTGTCTCCTGTTCTTGTGGTCTGGCCCGGCTGCCGTTGTCGGCCTTGCCCGGGTCGCCTGCGCCTCAAAAGGACGCGTTGGGCAAATACTATGCGGCCCACTTAGACCACACAAGACTTAACTTAGACCTATTTTGGGTCTAAGTCCTGTGTTCATGGGGTTGTCACAAGGACTGGGTCCACTAGCCAACGGACCGAACACACCACCTACAGAGGGTCTTCCATGAAACTGCGTTTGATTGCCGGGACCACCGCCGTCCTGGCCGCCACCTTGGTCGCTTGCGGCAGCGATGGCAGCGAGCCGCCGTTCACCGTCAAGCTGATCGGCTTCAACGACTACCACGGCAACCTGGAATCGCCCGGCACCTTCGGCACCAGTGCCGCCGTGCCGGCGGCCGAACGCCCGCCCGTGGGCGGCGCCGAGTTCATGGCGGCCCATGTGGCCAGGCTCAAGGCGCAGAACCCCAATAATGTGGTGGTGGGCGCGGGCGACTCGATCGGTGCCTCGCCGCTGATCTCGGCGCTGTTCCAGGACGAGCCCGCGGTGGAAACGCTCAACCGCATCGGGCTGGAATTCAACTCGGTGGGCAACCACGAGTTCGACAAGGGCTCGGCCGAGCTGCTGCGCCTGCAGAACGGCGGCTGCAAGGCCGGCGAGCCCAACAGCTGCAAGGGCGCAACCGCCGGCACGCCGGTGCCCTTCGAAGGCGCCAGGTTCAAGTGGCTGTCGGCCAACGTGATCGCCACCGCCACGGGCAAGACGCTGCTGCCGGCCTATGGCATCAAGGAGTTCAAGGGCGTCAAGGTGGCCTTCATCGGCATGACCTTCAAGGCGACCCCCACGGTGGTGACGCCCACCGGCGTGGCCGGCCTGGAGTTCCGCGACGAGATCCAGACGGTGAACAGCCTGATCCCCGAACTCAAGAGCCAGGGCATCGAATCCATCATCGTGCTGGTGCACGAGGGCGGCTTCCAGTCGGGCACGGTGTCGGCCATCAACACCTGCGATGGCGGCCTCGCCGGCTCGGCCATCGCCACCCTGGTCAAGGGCCTGGACAATGCGGTGGATGCCGTGATCAGCGGCCACACCCACGCCGCCTACAACTGCAAGCTGCCCAACGCCGCGGGCCGCGCCATTCCGGTGACCAGCTCCAGCTCGTTCGGCCGCGTGCTGACCGACATGGACCTGACCATCGACCCCTCCACGCGCGACATCACGGCCATCACGGCCACCAACCGCCTGGTGGTGCGCAACGACCCCGCCGTGCCCGCCGATGCGGGCGTTGCCAAGATCATCGCAGGCTACAACAGCCTGGTCTCGCCGATTGCCAACACGGTGATCGGCTCCATCGCCGCAGAGCTGCCCAACTCCCGCAGCGATGCCGCCTGCAACATGCCCGCCGGCGACCTGGTGGCCGACGCCATGCTGGCGGCCACGCAGGGCCCCACCTTCGGCTCGGCCGTCATCGCCCTGATGAACGGCGGCGGCGTGCGCAACCCCGGCTTCACCTTTGCCAGCAGCGCGGTGGGTGAAGGCGCAGGCAACGTGACCTATGGCGAGGCCTTCACCACCCAGCCCTTCGGCAACAGCCTGGTGACCATGTCGCTCACGGCGCAGGACCTCAAGGACGTGCTGGAAGAGCAGTTTGCGGGTTGCAAGGGCCAGTCGGCCACGGCCACGCGCGTGATGCTGCCGTCCAACGGCTTCAAGTACACCTGGGACGGCGCCAAGGCCTGCGGTGCGCGCGTGAGCAATGTCACGCTGCGCAACGGCAGCACCACGGAAACCATCGTCGATGCCTCGGGCACGGTGGCCAACCCGACCAAGACCTACCGCGTCACGATGAACAACTTCATGGCCGACGGCGGCGACGGCTACTCCACCTTCCTCAAGGGCACCAGCCGCCTGGGTGGCGCGCAGGACATCGATGCCCTGGTGGCCTACCTGTCGGGCTTCAAGGCGCCCAAGGCACCGTACACGCTGGGCAGCAATCCCAACGACGCGGGCGGCAAGCGCATCAACCGCAGCGGCACCAGCACCGAATGCCCGACCGGCGCCGTCACGTCCTGATCGGTCTGCTGGGCCTGGCAGCCGGCCCGCTGGCAGCCTCGCCGGCTTCCGAAGAGAAGCTCCGGGCAATCATGCAGGCGGCGGGTGGGCGGCCGCCCGACGCCGAGCGGCTGCGCGAACGCGAAGCCCTGCTGCGGGACGCAGAGGCCGCCCTCGCCGCCGGCGATGCGCACAAGGCCGAGCAAGGCTTTGACCGCGCCGCCTTGATCCTGCACTCGGCCGATACCGAAATGGGCCTGGTGCGCAGCTACATGCAGTCGGGCCAGTACCGGCGCGCGCTGGCCTTTGGCGCGCACACGGCAGGCGCGCACCTGGACGCCGTGGGCGGCGCGGCCCTGTACGCCTGGCTGCTGCACGCGGGGGGGCAGGACGTGATCGCCCGCAAGCTGCTGGCCGATGCGCAGGCACGGGCGCCATCGCAGCCGCTGGTGGCGGGTGTGGTTCGTGAGCTGGCGTCGGCAGCTCCGCATGCGAGCGGGGACATGCTGCTCCCGCCGGCGCGCTTGGCCCCTTACAGCGCTTCGGCGGCACTGCCGCGCAGCGCGCGCCTCGTCGCGGCCGGAACGCTGCTCGGGGAAGGCCGCATGGCACTCGCACCTGCGCGCGCCATTGCCGGCAGCCAGCGCCTGTGGGTGCGCAACGGCCTGGGGCACATGGCACGGGCCTCTGCCGTGCCAGGGCGCGGCGATATGAGCGGCGTTGCCCTGTTGCGCCTGGACAGCCCGCTGCCTGCGCCATCGTCACTGGGCACCGTGCCCGCCGATGTCTTCCCTGGCTCTGTGGCGTTTGCCGTGGCGTACGCGCAGGCTGGCGACGCGGGGGCTGCATGGCCCCTGCTGCGAACGGGCTTTGTCGGCGCCGCCGTGGGCGCGCACGGAGACCGGGAGCTCGATGCATCCATGCACCGGGGCCTGGCCCCGGGCGGGCCCGTCTTCGACCAGGCGGGCCGGCTCGCGGGCATTGCGTTGCCCGATGGCGCAGGCACCAGGCTGGTGGCCGCGCCCCGCTTGCGCGAGGCCTTGGCGGCGCGGGTGGCGCTGCCCGTGTCCCGGGAGGCCGGCCGCCTCGGGCCCGATGCGGTGTACGAGGCGGCGCTGTGCAGCACCTTGCAGGTGATTGCGGCCGGGTGACACAGGGACAGGGGCCAGTACCCCAAGGTCCAGTCTTCACAGGCCGCCATGCCAAGGGGGTCGGCGGAATCTTCCCGGCACTGACCCAGGCAACGCCGCCGGACCGATACCATCCAGCGCATGCAGCAACGCCCTCCGAAGACTCTGAATTTCATCACCCTCAGGGCCCGCTGGCTGGCAGGGCTGTGCGCCCTGGGTGCCCTGACGGCACCGGTGTCGCGAGCGCTGCCAACAGAATCGGCCCCCACGCTGCAATGGCTGCTGGAGCTGGCGGCCCACTGGCAATGGCTGTACCTGGTGGTGGGCGCGACTGCACTGGCGGCGCTGGCGCTCTTACAGCCCCGCGGCCGCATGGGCCATGGCTGGCTCGCCCTGGCGGTGCTGGCACTGGGTGGCAGCTTCCTGTGGCAGCCAGCCAGGCTGCCGCAGGGCGCCGAGCCGGCCGACCCCGGCGCGGTGCTGGCCGTGGGCACCGCCAACCTCAACTCCTCGACCACCGATTTCGGCCCGCTCACGGCCTGGCTGGCGTCGGCCGATGCGCCCGACGTGGTGTTCCTGCAGGAATTCACCCAGTTGGCCCAGCAGGCCCTGGCCGGGCACCCCGGCGTGGCGGCCCGCTACCCGCACCGACTGGAAGCCCCCGACCCCAGCCCCTTCGGCCTGGCCGTGCTGTCGCGCTACCCCTTGTCGGACATGGAGACGCTGCAGCCCAAGGACCTGCGCGACACCCTGCGCTTGCATGCCACGGTGGCCTGGAACGGCAAGCCCGTGCACCTGAGCGCGCTGCACCCCATGCCGCCGCTGGACGCAGGCTTCGCCCAGGCCCGAGACCGCGCCCTGGCGCAGGAGGCCGAACGCTTGGCGCAGGCCGGGGGGCTGGCCCTGCTGGCCGGCGACCTGAACACCACGCCCTGGGCGCGCAGCCTGTACCTGGTGGAAGAAACCCTGCGCCGCGCCAATGGTGCGGCGCCCAGCTGGCCCAATGCCTTGGGCTGGCTGGCGGTGCTGCCGCTGGACCATGTGCTGGCATCGGGCGGCTGGCAGGTGCTGGACTCGCGTACCGGGCCGGACCTGGGGTCGGACCACCGGCCTGTGGTGGTGCGGCTCATCGCTCCCTGAGCCGTTCTTCTGCAAAGTTCTGCTCAAACAGTGGGAACCGTTCCGCCATCGATCACGTGCTCCGAGCCCGATACCGATGCCGCGCGCGGGGACACCAGGAAGGTGATCAGGTCTGCGACCTCCTGCGGGCTGGCGGGCCGACCGACCGGAATTCCGCCAAGCCAGTCCATGATCATCTTCTTGCCGCCCTCGTAGTCCGTGCCCGCCTGGGCAGCCATTCGCTGTGCGAATGCCACCGAGGCCTCGGTCTCGATCCAGCCCGGTGAGACGCGAAGAACGCGTATGCCCTTGGGCGTGACCTCTTTCGACAAGGATTTGCTGTAGGTCGAGAGCGCACCCTTCGCCGCAGCGTAGGCGGTGGTCGACTCCGGAAGCGGAAGCACACGCTGGATCGAGGTCACGTGCAGGACCACGCCTGCGCCCTCGGCCAGCATGGCGGGCAGCAGCGCGCGGTCCAGCCGGACTGCGGACAGGAGGTTCAGGTTCAGTTCGCTGAACCACACCTCGTCATCCAGGGCCGCGAAGCCGCCCGGCGGCGCGGTCGAGCCCCCGAGGGAATGGACCAGGATGTCGACATTGCCCCAGCGCTCGGTGACCGCGCGTGCGAGCTTGGCCACGCCTTGCGCGGTCGCCAGGTCGGTCTGGACATAGGCCACGCCGTCCAGCGGCTTCTCCGGCGCAGAGCGCGCAGTCGTCATCACCTGCACGCCGGCATCCTGAAGGCTCTTGACGAGCGCAGCGCCCAGGCCCTTGGTGCCGCCCGTCACCAGGGCGCGCTTGCCTTTGAGTTGGAGGTCGAAGCTCATGCCGTGATCTCCAGCGATGCGATCAGGCCGCGTTCGAGCCGAAAGCGGTATGACAGGTCGATCGGGCTGCCTGGAAAGTTGCCCGTCACCTTGGCGCGGACGACCTGGAGGCCCTCCTCCCGTTCGAGCGCGAACGGCACGCTGGTTGCGCCGTATTGGGCCGATGCCTTGGCCATGAAGGCCTTGATGGCGTCGATGCCCGTGTAGGTGTGGCCTTCGTCCTTCATGACGGCTTGCGCCGCGAAGCAGCGCGCCAGCGCCTCGGGGTGGTGTTCGGCCGCAAAGTACGCGGCGATGGGTTCGGGAAGGGTCAAGGCGTTCATATCGATGGCTCCAGTGGTTGGTGATGACCCAAGGATGCGCGCTAATGTGAATTTAGTGAATGCTCTAGAATTCGCATGGGCTGTGTAGGAAGGAATACATAATGCGTGGATCCGAGTTCGCAGAGCTGAAAGCCTTCGCTGCGGTGGTCGAGCGCAAGAGCTTTGCGCGGGCGGCAGAGCACCTGGGCCTGTCGCCTTCCGCGCTGAGCCAGACCATCCGGCAGCTCGAAGGCCGGATCGGCACACGCCTTCTGAATCGCACGACACGCAGCGTTGCGCCATCGGCCAGTGGCGAGCAGCTCTACGGGCGCATCGCCCCGCTGTTTCGGGAGATGGCGGTTGCCGTCGCACAGGCCAGTGAAGCCGCAGGACAGACCAAGGGCACGCTGCGCATCAACACGCTGGGGATCGCAGCAAGAACCGTCATTGCGCCCCGGCTTTCACGCTTCCACCAGGCCTACCCGGATGTGGTGCTCGACATCGTGGTCGACGACGCCCTGGCCGATATCGTCGCCGGCCGCTTCGACGCGGGCATCCGCGTGGGTGGGCGGTTGGAGAAGGACATGGTTGCCGTGCGCCTCACGCCCGACCTGAACATGGTTGCCGTGGCGTCCCTAGGCTACCTTGCCGATCGGGGCATTCCGAAGACACCCGCCGACCTGCACGGCCACGCATGCATCAACTGGCGGCTCCAGATGGATGGCAGGCACTACCGCTGGGAGTTCGAGAAAAGGGGCAAACGGCTGGAAGTGGCGGTGGACGGCCCCGTCGTCACCAACCACGCCGACATCGGCATCGCTGCCGCGGTGAACGGACTCGGCATTGCCTACCACTTTGAGCGCGACGGCGTGGGCGATCTCCTGGCCCAGGGCCGCTTGGTCCAGGTGCTGGCGGACTGGTCGATCTCGCGCCCGGGGCTGTACCTCTACTACCCCCACCGGCAGCACCGGCCAGCCCTTCTCGGTGCTTTCATCGACTGCCTGCTGGACAAGGACTTGGGAGGAGGCTTTGCTGGTTAGCTGCCTGCCTTTTTCTTCGCAGGTGCCTTGGCCTTGGCCTTCTTCTGGGCGGCCTGCAGGCCATTGAAGTCCGCCGCGGCACGGAACAGCGCCCTCAACGCCGCTTCGTTGATGGCCTCGCCCTCATGCACGTCGATGGCGCGGCGCGTATTGCCTTCGAGGCTGGAATTGAACAGACCCTTGGGGTCGGGCAGCGAAGCGCCCTTGGCAAAGGTCATCTTCACGGCCTGCTGGTAGGTCTCGCCGGTGCACAGGATGCCGGCATGCGACCAGACGGGCACGCCCATCCATTTGACCTCTTCGACCACCTCGGGCACGGCCTCGTGCATGAGCTTGCGGATGCGGGCCAGGGTGGCGCCGCGCCAGTCGGCCAGGTCGCGGATCCTGGCGTCGATGAGGGCCGATGCGGATGTCTCGGCTTCCTGGGGTGCCGGTGCTGCAGCCATGGTGTTGTCTCCTGATGGCAAGCCAAGGCCTGCGAGCCGGCAGTTTATCGGCTTGCAGGCGCCTGCGCCGGCTGCCGCCGTATGGTCCACAGCGCCCCCGCCATCAGCACCACCCCACCCAACTGCACCGGGCTCAGCGTGCGCCCGTACACCGCCCAGTCCACCAACACGGCGGTGAGCGGGTAGACGAACTGCAGCACCGCCACCTTGCCCAGCGCCAGCCGGGCCATGCCGGCAAACAGGATCACATAGGCCAGGCCCGTGTGCAGCGCACCCAGCCCTGTGAGCCAGGCCCAGGCAGCAGCCGTGTGGGGCCCACCGAAGGCCAGCGGTGCCCAGGCCAGCAGCACGGCGCCCACCAGGCACTGCCACAGCGACAGGGCGAACGGGCTGATGGGTGCGGGCGCGCGGCTGGCCAGCAGGGTGACGGCGGCATAGCAGAAGGAGCCGCCCAGGCACATCAGCACCCCGGCCACATAGGCCCCGCCATCGGCCGTGCCGGCGGGGATGCCGTCGAGCAGCCCGGTGGTGAGCACCAGCCCGGCCAGGGCCGCCAGCGTGGCCGCCCACTGGGTAGGCGAGATGCGCTCGCGAAGGAACACTGCCCCGAAGACGATGACCCAGATCGGCTGGACGTGGAAGATGACCGTGGCCACCGCGATGGAGGTGCGCGGTATGGCCGCGAAGAACAGCGCCCAGTTGAGCACCATGAACACGCCCGTGGCACAGGCCACCCAGCGGCTCCTGGCCTGGTGGCGCAGCAGCAGCTCACGGCCCCGGCCCGTGGCCAGGCACCAGGCCACCAGGGCCAGCGCACCGAACACGCAGCGGAACCACACCGTGACCAGCGGGTGCTGGCCGGCCTCTTCGACAAAGACGCCGATGGTGCCCAGCAGCACACCGCCGGCGAGCATGAGCCACTGGCCTGTGCGCTCGCGGGCCAGAGTGGCCGGGTCGGCGGTGCCAGTGAGGATGGCGGAGGAAGCTGGCAGTGCGGAAACCTTGTTGTTCATGGCGCCGATGGTCCTGCCTTTGTTGCCCCAGGTAAAGCGCATAGTTCGCGGCACAGCCATTCGACAATCGAATACATTGCACGCATGGTGAACTACCCCGACCTGCAGATCGACTGGCTGCGCGCCTTTGTCGCCGTGGTGGATGCCGGCTCTCTCTCGGGCGCGGCGCCGCTGGTGCACCGCTCGCAATCGGCGGTGAGCATGCAGATCAAGAAGCTCGAAGCGGCCCTGGGCCGGCCCGTGCTGCTGCGCGGGCCGCGCCATCTGGAGCTGACGCCATTAGGGCAGGAACTTTTGGCCTATGCGCGCCGCATGCTGGAGCTGCAGGCCGAGACGCAGGCGGCGCTGTTCGGCCCGCGGCTGGCGGGCCGCGTGCGCCTGGGTGTGCCGGACGACTATGCCTCGACCTACCTCACGCCCGTGCTGCGCAGCTTTTCGCACCGCTACCAGGGGGTGGAGATCGAGCTGACCTGCGAGCAGTCGACCTCGCTGATCCCGCGCGTGGGGCGCGGCGAGCTCGACCTGGCCCTGGTCTCGCGCGACAAGCCGCAGCGCGGGCGTTTTCTGTTCCAGGAGCCGCTGGTCTGGGTGGGCGCGGCCCAGTTCGAGGCCTGGCGGCGCGACCCCTTGCCGATTGCGGTGTACGAATCGGCCAGCCTGGCGCGCATCGCCACCATGAAGGCCCTGGCCGCACGCCGCCGCGCCTACCGCATCGTCTACCACAGCTCCAGCCTGGCCGGCCAGCTGGCCGCCGTGGAAAGCGGCCTGGCCGTGGCCGTGCTCACGCGCTGCAGCGTGCCGGCCAACCTGCAGATACTGCAGAACCTGCCGGCCGAGTTCGACCTGCCCACACTCGACTCGATGGACGTGGCGGTGCTGCGCAGCAGGGAGTCGCAGCGCTCCCCCGCGGTGGATGCGATGTACGAGCAAATGGTGCGGACGTTAGGTGGGTGACAGCGAAAAAATCCCGTAGTGGCGACAATGCACCAGCCATTCCCCAGGAGACACCCATGACCGCGACCATCCCCTCGACCGCCCTGCAACTGCGCTCGCTCGTGCAGCCGGACGGCACCCTGCAGATCAGCCTTGAACCCACCCCCGTGCCCACGCCGGGGCCCGACGAGGTGCTGGTGCAGATCCAGGCCACGCCGATCAACCCCTCGGACATCGGCCTGCTGTTCGGGCCGGCCGATCTGTCCACCGTGCAGGTCGCAGGCAGCGCCGACCGGCCCGTAGTGACCGCGCGCATCCCAGACCGCGCCATGCCCGGCATGGCTGCCCGCATGGGGCAGAGCATGCCCGTGGGCAACGAGGGCGCGGGCCTGGTGGTGGCGGCGGGATCGTCCCCGGCGGCCCATGCGATGCTCGGGCGCACGGTGGCACTGATAGGCGGGGCCATGTACTCGCAGTACCGGGCCATGCCCGCCGCGCAGTGCCTGCCGCTGCCGGCCGGCACCACGGCGGCCGAGGGGGCGTCGTGCTTCGTCAACCCCCTGACCGCGCTGGGCATGGTGGAGACCATGAAGCGCGAGGGCCACACCGCGCTGGTGCACACTGCGGCGGCCAGCAACCTGGGCCAGATGCTCAACAAGGTGTGCCAGAAAGACGGGATCGGCCTGGTCAACATCGTGCGCAAGCCCGAGCAGGCGGTGCTGCTGCGCGAGATCGGTGCCCATTACGTCTGCGACAGCAGTTCGCCCAGCTTCATGGCCGAACTGACCGACGCCCTGGCCGCAACGGGCGCGACCATTGCCTTTGACGCCACGGGCGGCGGCACGCTGGCCGGGCAGATTTTGCAGGGCATGGAGGCGGCCATCAACCGCAAGGCGACCGAGTACAGCCGCTATGGATCGGCCGTGCACAAGCAGGTCTACCTGTATGGCCACCTGGACACGCGCCCCACCGAGATCCAGCGCACCTTCGGCATGGCCTGGGGCGTGGGCGGCTGGCTGCTGTTCCCGTTTTTGCAGAAGATCGGCAACGAGGCCGCCCAGGCCCTGCGCCAGCGCGTGGCGGCCGAGCTCAAGACCACCTTTGCCAGCCACTATGCGCGCACGGTATCGCTGGCCGGGGCGCTGGGCGCGGACGCCATTGCCTTCTACGGCCCGCGCAACACCGGGGCCAAGGTGCTGATCGATCCATCGATGGAGTGATCAGGCCGCAGCGGTCATCACCAGTTCCACCAGCCGCTCGTGCGGCCCCAGCAGGGCATCGCCGCCGATCAGGCGCAGCGCCCCGCCCTGCCCCGTGACCACCAGCTGCGGCACGCCGCGCGCACCGACGGCACGCAGCAGGGCCTGGGCGTTGGCTACGCGCTCAGCCATGGCGCGATGCAAAGCCGCATCGGGAGCACGGGCCAACGCAGCCGCATCGGCCAGACCCAGGGCGCTCAGCACCTCGGCCAGCACTGCTGCATCGGCCGTGTCTTGCCCATCGACATAACGCGCGCGCTGCAGCGCATGCAAGGCTTCGAGTTCGCGGCCCGGTGCGGTCTGGGCCACGGCGGTCAGCGCCAAGGTGGCGGGGCCGGAATCGAAGCGGCCGCCCTCGGCGCCCAGGATGTTGTCGCGATAAGCCTGCGTGAAGGGCTGGCCCGTGAGCTGCTCGATGCGCTGGTCGTTGGACCAGGCATAGGCGGCGAACTGCGCGTCCATGGGCCGGGCGCCCTGCCCGGCGAACAGGCCCGACGGGGCCAGCGTGATGCGCACGCCGGGCGTGCCCTGCAGCCGGCCCAGGGCCGGCGCCGCGGCATAGCACCAGCCGCACAGGGGGTCGAACAGGTAAGTGATGGAGGTGACTTCGGTGGACATGCTGCTTACCACTTCATCTCACCCTTGTTCACCTTGGCGCCGATGTCCAAGGACAAGCCCATGGGCGCTGCGGGATAGGCCGTCTTCATGGCCTCGATCAGCTCCGCGCTGGTCTTGGTGGCGGCGGCGTTCTTCTCGAAGGCCTGCAGGTAGCCCTTGGTGTAGGTGACATTGGCCGGGGTCAGCGCGGTGCCGGCGGCCATGTGGCCGGGCACGACCACGGTGGGCTGCAGGGCGGCCATCTCGTCGAGCTGGGCCACCCAGGCGCTGCGCTCGGCCACGGTCTGGGTGTCGGCGGTCCACACGTGGGTGTTGGTGCCGAACACGCCGATGTTGCCCACCACGGCCTTCACCGAGGGAATCCATGCGTAGGGGCGGTGCGCCAGCAGGCCGGTGGTGCCACGGATCTCCACCACCTGGCCGTCCACCGTGAGGGTGTTGCCGGTGATCGCCTTGGGCAGCACGGGCGTGCGCGGTGCGTTGGCGCCCATCTTGGGGCCCCAGAAGGCGAGCTTGCCTTGCAGCTTGGCGTTGATCTTTTCCAGCACTGCGGGGGTGGTCACCACCTCGGCCTGGGGAAAGAACTCCTTGAGCGTTTCCACGCCGAAGTAGTAGTCGGGGTCGGCCTGGCTCACATAGATGGTCTTCAGGGTCTTGCCGCTGTCGAGCACGTTGGCGGCGATGCGCAGGGCATCGGCACGGGTGAAGCCGGCGTCAATGACCATGGCCTCTTTTTCGCCGTAGACCAGGGTGGAATTGACGTTGAAGCTGTTGCCATCGGCGTTGTAGACCTTGAGCTGCAGCGGCTCGGCGGCGTGCGCGCCGGCAAAGGCGATGGACAGGGTGGCGGCGAGGATGGTTGTGCGGAACATGCGGATTCTCCAGAAGGTTTTGATTGCGATGGCTGCAGTTTATTTGCGCCAATCGATCCAATAAACCGCATAAAATGCGCATATTTGTTGCACCAATAGAGCAAATATGGACCGCCTGACCGCCATGCGCGTGTTTGTGGAAGTGGCCACCAGCGGCAGCTTCAGCGCCACGGCCGAGCGGCTGGAGATGTCGCGCGCCATGGTCACCCGCTATGTGGGCGAGATGGAGCAGTGGTTGCAGGCCCGGCTGCTGCAGCGCACCACCCGCAGCGTGACGCTGACCGATGCGGGTGAGCAGGCCCTGCGCCGCTGCCAGCAGATGCTGGCGCTGGTGGAAGACATCGAGGAAGAGACCACGGCCACGAGCGAAGGCGAGCTGCGCGGCCAGTTGCGGCTGACCTGCAGCGTCTCGTTCGCCTATGCGCAGCTGGGCACGGCGATTGCCGACTTCCTGGCGCTGCACCCGCAGCTCAAGATCGACCTGGATGCGAGCGAAGGATCGCTCAACTTGGTGGAAAAGCGCATCGACCTGGCGATTCGCATCAGCAGCGGGCCCGACCCCATGCTGATCGCCCGGCCGCTGGCGCGCTGCGATTCGGTGCTGGTGGCCTCGCCCGCTTACCTGGCGCGCCATGGCGTACCCGCACTGCCGGCCGAGCTGGAACGCCACCGCTGCCTGAGCTACGCCAACTTCGGCAAGAGCGTGTGGGAGTTGTCCCAGAACGGCCGCACCGAGCGCGTGGCCGTGTCCGGCCACTTCAGCGCCAACGAGGCCACCACCCTGCTGCGCGCGGCGCTGGCGGGCGGCGGCATTGCGCTGCAGCCCACCTACCTGGCCAATCCGCACATCGCCAGCGGCGAGCTGCGGGCGCTGCTGCCCGGCTGGGAGCTGCCGGTGATGGCGATCAATGCGCTGTACACGTCGCGCCGGCACCAGTCACCGGCGGTGCGGGCGCTGCTGGATTTTCTGGTCGAGCGCTTCAAAGGGGCGCCCTGGTCACTTTGAAATGAAAAAGGCCGGGGCACCAGCCCCGGCCTGCGCTTCATCGAATCAACCCCGCCCTCAAGGCAAGATGACCGTCGCTTTCGCCCGATCAATCTGTGCCTGCGCATCGCGCGGCAGCAGAAGGCGCTGGGCCACCAGGGCGTTGGCCGCCTCGGTCACCGCGGCCACGTAGCCGGCCTGGTTGCCGTACAGCTCGAGCTTCATGGCCGGGGTCTTGCCGGTCAGGCCGTCGTCGTTGTCGCTGCCGCCGCAGGCCGTGAGGGCTGCTGCGGCTGCGGCCGTGAGGGCGATGGCGCCCAGGGTGGGGAAAAGATGCTTTCTCATGTCGCTTGTCTCCTGTGTGGTGGGTCTTGTGGTCTTGCTTGCGGAAAAAGCGGGCATGCAGCGGCCATGCACCTCGCCCGGGTTGGGCAGGCTCTCTGGCATGGCTACGCCCGCACCGGCTTCTGGCGGGCAGCCGGTGGGCTCAAATCAGGGATGGGCTGTGCGCGCCGTCAACGCGCTGCACAGGGCTGCGCGCGGATGGGCGCGCAGGTAAGCAAGGCCTACTCGGCTTCGATGCCGGCGGCCTTGATGACCTTGCCCCACTTCACCGTCTCGGCGGCCTGGAACTTGGCCAGCTCGTCGGGCGTGGTAGTCCAGGCTTCGGAGCCGGCCACGTCGTAGAAGGACTTGGCGGCGGCGCTCTTGGTGGCGGCGGCCATCAGCTCATTGAGGCGGGCCACCACGGCAGGCGGCGTGTTGGCCGGGGCGTAGGCGGCGAACCAGTAGCCCATGTCATAGCCCTTGACGCCGGCCTCGTCGATGGTGGGCACATCGGGCAATTGCGAGCTGCGCTTTTGCGTGGAGTAGCCCAGGGCACGCAGCTTGCCGGCCTTGACCTGGGGCACGCCGGTGGAGGTGTCGGTGATCATCATGTCGATCTGGCCGCCCAGCAGGTCGGTGATGGCCAGGGGGTTGCTCTTGTAGGGCACGTGCAGGATGTCCACGCCCGCCAGCTGCTTGAGCATCTCACCGGCCATGCGGCTCGACGAGCTGCCGCTGCCGAAGCTCAGCTTGCCCGGCGTCTTCTTGGCCGCGGCCACCACGTCGGCCACGCTCTTGTAGGGCGATGCGGCATTCACCACCATCACCTGCCCGCCCTTGCCCAAGCCGCTGATGGGCGCGAAGTCCTTCACCGGGTCGTACGAGAGCTTCTTGTACAAGTGCTCGTTGGCCGCGTGCGTGGTGTTGGTGGTGATGAGGATGGTGTAGCCGTCGGCCGGCGCCTTGGCCACGGCCTGCGCGGCGATCATGCCGCTGGCACCGGCCTTGTTGTCGATGACCACGGGCTGCTTGGTGTCGGTGGTGATGGACTGGCCAATGGCGCGCGCCAACTGGTCGGTGGCGCTGCCGGCGGCGAACGGCACGACGAAGGTGATGGCCTTGGCCGGGTAGGCCTGCGCCATGGCCGTGCCGGCCAAGCCCAGCGATGCGGCCAGGGCCATGGCAGCGGACAAGGCTTGCCGGCGGGAAGGAAGGTGGAATGCGGTCATGCTGCGTGTCTCCTGGTGTTGTTGAAGTGAAAGAAAGAAATCGAAAAAGGCTCAGCCAAGCCCGGCCAGATGCTGTTGCAACGCCAAGGGCACCTGCACCGGCAGGTCCAGCAGCCAATAGCTCAGCGCCTTGCCATGGCTGTCGAGGTTGAGGGCGTCGTTCACACCGCCGTCCAGCACGTCGTCGAGCACGAAGTTCATGGCCTGCAGCTGCGGCAGCACATAGCGCACCACCCGGCCCGGCTGGCGGTGCGCGAAATGGCGCGCCACGGCGGCCTCGGTCACCTCGGCCAGCAGCACATCCCACAGCGCGGGGTGCCAGGCAATGACGCTGATGTTGGAGCGGTTGCCCTTGTCGCCGGTGCGGCTGTGCGCCAGGCGGTACAGGGGCACGGTGATGGTGGTGTTGCCTGTCATGCTGCGGCCCTTTCTTGCCCCATTGCTTCATCGAACATGCGGTAACCCGTGGGCACGGCCTCGCGCGGCACCAGGCACGAGACGGTGCCCAGGCGCGGCCGCATGGCCGTGCGCACACCCCCGCCTCCTGCGGGGCCGCAGGTGTAGAGGGCAGTCACCTCGCGCAGCAGGCGCTGGGCGCTGGCATGGTCGCGGTGCTGCAGGGCCACGCGCAGGCGCACGTCGCGGGCATCACCCCCCGTGCCGTCCTGCCAGCGGCCGGCGTCGTCGCCCAGCACGCTGGTCACGCCGATCAGGTCGATGCGCACCGGGCCCAGGCCGGCGAGGCGCTCGCGCAGCACCTCGCCCGCCAGGCGGGCGCGGGCCTCGGCCCGGGCTCCGGCGTATGAGATCTCGCCCTCGGCAAACCAGCCTGATTCGAAGCACACGTTGACCTTGAGCGTGGGCGGGCGCGCATGGCCGCGCACGCCTTCCAGGCGCACGGCGTCGGGGCCCACGGCAGTCACGCGGGCCTCGGTGATGTCGGCCACCACGTCGGGGGTCAGGTAGGCGGCGGGGTCGTGCAGCTCGTACAGCAGCTGCTCCTTGACCGTGCGCTCGTCGATGCGCCCGCCCGTGCCCGGGGGCTTGGTGATGGTGCAGTGGCCGTCGGCGTCGATCTCGGCGATGGGGTAGCCCAGGCGGGCCATGCCGGGCACGTCCTTGTAGCCGGGGTCGGCGAAATAGCCGCCCGTGACCTGGGCACCGCATTCGAGCAAATGGCCGCACATGGTGGCGCGGGCCAGGCGGTCCCAGTCGTCAGGCGCCCAGCCGTAGTGCGCCAGGGCCGGGCCCAGCACCAGGGAGGGGTCGGCCACGCGGCCGCAGACCACCACGTCGGCGCCCTCGCGCAGCGCACCCGCAATGGCCTGGGCGCCGATATAGGCGTTGGCGCTGGCGATGGGTTCGGTGGGCATGGCATCGCCCAGGGCGCCTTGCAGCAGCGCGCTGTGGGCGGGGCCGCTCAGGTCGTCGCCCTGCACCACGGCCACGCGCGGGCGGCGCAGGCCCAGCTCGGCTGCCAGGCGCACGATGCGCCGGGCCGCGCCCTCGGGGTTGGCGGCGCCGAAGTTGCTCACGATGCGCACGCCGTGCGCCAGGCAGTCGCCCAGCACGGGGCGCAGCATGTCCACCAGCAGGGGCTCGTAGCCCGCATCGGGGTCGGTGCGGCGGGCCAGCTGGGCCAGTGCCAGGGTGCGTTCGGCCAGGGTCTCGAAGATCAGCACGGCCGGCTTGCCGCTGGCGACCAGGGCCTGCACCACGGGTGCAGCGGCGTCCGTGCGGTCGCCCGAGAAACCGGCGGCGCAGCCGACCAGCAATGTTGCGTTGTTCGCCATAAAGGTGTCTTTGTCTCCTGGGCCGAATGTAGGCACCCGGTGTTATTCTGTGAAATAGATTGTTGGTATCAATCCATCCGTTTTACAAATCAATGAGCGCGCATCACCATTTGTCCACCCGCCAGCTCGATGCCTTCCTGGCCCTGGCCGAGCAGCGCAACTTCACGCGTGCCGCCGCGCAGTGCCACCTTTCGCAGCCGGCGTTCAGCGCCCTCATCCGCGCGCTGGAGGACGACCTGGGCCTGCGCCTGTTCGACCGCAGCACGCGCCATGTGGACCTGACGGGCGAGGGACAGAACTTTCTGGAGTCGGCCCGGCGCATCCGCGGCGAGATCACGGCCGCGCTGGCCGCCGTGCGCGATGCCGCCACCCTGCAGCGCGGGCGCGTGGCCGTGGCGCTGCTGCCATCCCTGGCTGCGGGCTGGCTGCCCGGGGTGCTGGCCGCCTACCGCAGCGCCTACCCGGGCATCGAGATCGACATTGCCGACGTGCTGTCGGAGCCCTGCATCGAGCGCGTGGCCAGCGGCAAGGCCGACTTTGCGCTGGCCGCCATCCGCGCCGACACGCCCGAGCTGCAGGCCGAGCCCTTTTGCAGCGACGACTTCCACCTGGTGTGCCCGGCCGACCACGCCCTGGCACGGCGCAAAAAGGCCATCACCCCGGCCGATCTGGCGGCGTACCCCTTCATTCATCTGGCGCGCACCAGCAGCGTGCGCCAGTACCTGGAGGCGGCCTTCCACCCCCAGGGCATGCACACCCTGATGGAGCTGGAGCAACTGGCCAGCGTGATGGGCATGGTGCGCGCTGGCCTGGGCATCAGCGTGGTACCGGCGCTCACGCTGTTCCACTTCAACCAGCCCGGCCTGGTAACCCGGCCTCTGGCACTGCCCGGACTGCTGCGCCAGATCTACCTGGTGCGCCGGCGCGACCGAAGCCTGTCGGTGGCGGCGCAGGCGCTGTACACCCTGGTCATGGCGCAGCGGCCGGGCACGGGGTGACCAGCACCAGCCCGCGCAGCCAACCCGTGTATGTTTTCAGGAAGGGCATAGGCGAACGCCTACAAGAACTTTGGACAGGCGTCTTTATCATCGTGCGAAAAATGCGGTGCCGCAACGCCGTTCCCGGGCACGTCCCGCTCACACCACCAGGCACCAATGTCCTCCGGTATACCGACTACCCAAGCTTCCATCCTGTCCGCTGGCGGCGAAATGGCCGGATTGATCGCGCGCTTCGACTGGGCCTCCACCGAACTGGGCCCCATGGAGCACTGGCCCCCCCACCTTACGCTGGCGCTGGCCAACATGCTGCGCTGCCCCATGCCGATTGCCACGCTGTGGGGTGAATCGGGCGTGCTGATCTACAACGACCCCTACTCCAGGTTCTCGGGCGCGCGCCACCCGGGCCTTCTGGGCATGAAGATCCGCGAGGCCTGGCCCGAGGCGGCCGACCTCAACGACCGGGTGCTCAAGGTCTGCCTGGCCGGCGGAACGCTGACCTACGAAGACCAGGAGCTGAGTCTGAACCGTGACGGCGTTTACAAGCCGCTGTGGGTGGACCTGAACTACTCGCCTCTGGTGGACGACGCGGGCACCCCCGTGGGCGCCATGGCCCTGGTGGTGGAGACCACCGACAAGGTGCTGGCCGACCGGCGCCTGCTGATGGAGCGCGAGCGCTTTGCCCAGCTGTTCGAGCAGTCGCCCAGCTTCATGGTGCTGCTGCAGGGTTCCAGCCATCGCATCGAGCTGGCCAACCCCAAGTACCTGGAGCTGGTGGGTGACCGCACCCTGGTGGGCCGCACCGTGGCCGAGGCGCTGCCCGAAGCCGCCGAGCAGGGCTACTTGGCGATGCTCGATGGCGTGTACACCAGCGGCAGGGCTGCAACTGCCTTCGGTGCGCGTTTCGACATCCAGCAACACGCGGGCGAGCCGGTGAGCGAGCGCTACCTGGACTTCGTGTACCAGCCGATCCGCGACACCTCCGGCGCGGTGACGGGCATCTTCGTGGAAGGCCTGGACGTGACCGAGCGGGTGGCCGCAGAGGCCAAGCGAGACGCCCTGATCGAGTTCACCAGCCAGTTGCGCGGCCTTGCCGACGTGGACGACATCAGCCTGGCCGCGGCCCGCATCCTGGGCCAGACCCTCAAGGTGAGCCGTGCAGGCTATGGCCGCGTGGACCACGATACCGACATGCTGCGGGTGCAGTGCGACTGGACGGCCCCAGGGGTGCCGACACTGCAGGGAGAGCTCTGCCTGCGGGACTTTGGCACCTTCGTCGACTCCCTTAAGAAGGATGAACTCGTCAGGGTAACCGATGTGCGCACGGACCCCCGTACTGCGGTGGCAGCGCAGGCGCTGGAGTCGCGCAGTGCGCGTGCTTTCATGAACATCCCCGTGGTGGAGCACGAACGCCTGGTGGCCGTGCTCTTCGTGAACCAGAGCGACGTGCGCCAGTGGACCCAGGAAGAATGCGAGTTCATGCGCGAGATTGCAGGCCGCACCCGCACTGCCACCGAACGCGCGCGCTCCGAAAGCGAGCTGCGCGGCAACGAAGCCCAACTGCGCGAGATGAACGAGTCGCTGGAGCGCACGGTCACCGAGCGCACGAACGAGCTGATGGAGGTGGAGGCGAAATTCCGCCAGTCGCAGAAGATGGAGGCCATTGGCTCACGGGCGGCATAGCGCACGACTTCAACAACCTGCTGGCGGGCATGAGCGCCAGCCTGCAGGTGCTGGAAAAACGCCTGAACGCGCGCAACTTCGACAACACCGAACGCTACATCGGCATGGCGCAAAGCTCGGTGCGGCGCGCGGCTTCGCTCACCCAGCGCCTCTTGGCGTTTTCACGCCGCCAGACGCTGGACCCGCGCCCCACCGATGTGAACCGCCTGGTGGGCGGCATCGAGGAGATGGTGCGCCGCACCGTGGGCCCGTCCGTCGAGGTGGAGGTGGTGGGCGCGGGCGGCCTGTGGCTCACCCAGGTGGACCCCTCGCAGCTCGAGAACGCCGTGCTCAACCTGTGCATCAACGCGCGCGACGCCATGGCCCCCAACGGCGGGCGCCTGACCATCGAAACCGCCAACAAATGGCTGGACGACCGCGCCGCCGCCGAGCGCGAGCTGCCCCCGGGCCAGTACATCTCGCTGTGCGTGACCGACACCGGCGTGGGCATGGCGCCCGAGGTGATCGCACGCGCCTTCGACCCCTTTTTCACCACCAAGCCCATGGGCCAGGGCACGGGGCTGGGTTTGTCGATGGTGTACGGCTTTGTGCGCCAGTCGGGCGGGCAGGTGCGCATCTACTCCGAGCCCGGCCAGGGCACCACCATGTGCCTGTACCTGCCGCGCTACGTGGGCGACGCCGAACAGGCCGGCCAGGAGGCCCTGCCCAGTTTTGACCACCGTGGCGATGGCGAGGTGGTGCTGCTCATCGAGGACGAAGCCACCATCCGCGGCCTGATCGCCGAAGAGCTGGAGGACCTGGGCTACAACGTGATCTCGGTGGGCGACGGCCCCGCCGGCCTGCACGTGCTTCAGTCCGACCGCCGCATCGACCTGCTGCTCACCGACGTGGGCCTGCCCGGCGGCCTGAACGGCCGCCAGGTGGCCGACGCGGGGCGCGTGACGCGGCCGGACCTGAAGGTGCTGTTCATCACCGGGTATGCGGAGAACGCGGCCGTGGGAAATGGGTTGCTGGCGTTTGGGATGGAGGTGATTACCAAGCCGTTTGATGTGGCGGCGCTGGCGGCCAAGGTGCAGGAGATGATTGAGAGGTGAAGGGCGTCGGCGTAAGCCAGCACGCCCCTTAGGGATCAATCCGGAATCACTTCAAACACCATGAACTGATTCGCCTGCGTATCCGCCGTGAAGTTGTTGTCCGCCGCCAGCACGATGGTGCGGTGGCCGTTGGGCAATGTCTTACCCCAGGTGATGGCTTCGATGTTGTCGAGCTTGACGCCCTGGTAGGTGATGGGCATTTCGAGCAGCAGCTTGCGGGTCATGGGGGTGTAGGCGGCATTGCCTGCCAGGCTGGCCATGCTGGTCACGTTGGTGGTGGCGTCGGTGATCTCGGTCAGCACCAGGCGGATGGTGTTGCCGATGCCCGAGGCAAAGGCCCGTTCGATGGCGATGAACTTCTTGTTGCCGATGGCCAGCATGTCCGACAGGCCGTTGTCGGGGCCGAAGGGGGCGCCGGCAGGGGCATCCACCGGGATCTTGGGCAACTGGTAGGCGTACTGCGCCTTGGCGGCACCCGTGGCCGGGTCCATGGCAGTCACGCGCACCACGCTGCCGGCCTGGATGGTGGTGATGGGGCCGTCCTGCACCAGGGCGTCTTCGTTGGCCACGAACACGGTGCCGTCGGGCGCCACGGTCAGGGCCTCGAAGAGCTTGTTGCTGCGCCCGCCCGTGGTGCTGTTGTCCACGTAGTTGTAGGCCGCGGGCGTCTTGAACTCGCGCACGAACTTGCCGGCGGTCGTCATCTCGCGCAGGAAGGGCTGGAACAGCGTGGCTGACGTGGTGCCCCAGTTGCCTTCGGACGACCAGTACAGGTTGCCATTGGGTGCCAGGCGGATCGCCTCGGGGTCCACCGTGCGGGCATTGGCGGGGAAGGTGGTGCCGTCTTCGCGCTGCATATAGGTCTGGCGGTTGACCTTGACCGTCACCGGGCCGGTGGCGCCGTAATCGATGCTCAGGTTGTAGAAGCGCGGCGTGCCGCGCTCACCGCCCCGGTCGTCGGCGATGGCCCAGTAGCTGCCGTCGGTGGCTTGGTCCAGCCCCGAGATGCCGCCGAACTCCACGCCCTCGAACATCGTGCCGGTGGGCAAGGATGCAGTGCCGATCAGCTTGAGGGATGCGATGCGGGATTCGCCGGTGCTGTCGTCATCGCTGCCGCCGCAGGCGGCCAGGGTGGCGGCCGTCAGTGCGGCCAGGGCGAAAGCGGTGGCCGTGCGGCGCCAGGCGGAGGTGTTGAGTGCGAAGCCCATGCTGTGTGTCTTTCTTTCTGCGGGAGGTTGGGAAAGCACGGGAGCTTGGGGGGCGAGTGCGTCACGTGCGTGACACAGTCGGGGCCCTGTTGCGTCGAGGAAACAAGCGGGCCCGGCGGGCCGACGGGCGCTCAGGAGGCAGAGCGCGCAAACAATTCCGGGTAGTGCACCACGGCGCCGTGCTCGCACACTTCGAGCACCCCGCTGTACCCCACGGTAGGCGCGTCGTACTGATAGCGCACAGCATCGAGCCGCCGGTAGACCTGCGGCAGCTCCTGCAGCCGCAAGTCCGGGAAGGACAGCCAGGCAGCAGGGGCCTGCGCCTGCTGCCCCACCTGCAGCGCCATGCGGCGGATGGCGATCATGTTGGTGGCGGGGCTGAAGTTCAGGTCGAAGTCCGGGCAGCTTGCAGCCAAGACACCGCTATCGGCCCCGACTTCACCGCCCTGCCCCACCCGCCAGCGCCCGTCGGTACCGGCGCGAAAATGCAGGTCCACTGCGCGTTCGCCGCAATGGCCTCGCACATGGGCGGCCTGGGTCACCCAGCGCGCATCGACGGTGACTTCATAGCCCAGGTCGCAGGCCAGCCCTTCGTCATGGAACACGGCCGTGCCGCGCAGGTCCCAGCCGCCATCGGCGCGCCGGTAGACGCGGCAGACATCGCTGCCGGGGCTGTAGAGGCGGCGCCAGAAGAAGGTGTGGTGCCGTGTAGTGGTGACCGTCTGGGCGCTTGGCAGCATGCGGACTCCTTCGATTCGGGTGCCGGGTGCCGCCAACTCGGTCAGGCAGTTGCCACGGCCAGCTTGCGCATGAACACGCTGTGCACATCCGGCGCGTAGTCGCCGAACGGCCCGCATTCCTCATAGCCCATGCGCGCATAAAGGGCCAGCGCCTCGGGTTGCAAGGGACCGGTCTCCAGCGCAAAGCGGGTGCAGCCGCGCGCGATGGCCTCGGCTTCGACAAAGGCCAGCAGCGCACGCGCCAGGCCCTGGCCGCGGACCTCGGGGCGCACGTACATGCGCTTGACCTCGCCGAAGTCGGCGCCCAGCACCATGGCGCCGCAGCCCAGGGCCACGCCCTGCTCCGAGCGGGCCACGGCGAACAGCACGTTGGGTTGCGAGAGCGCGTTCAGGTCGATGCCATGGTGGCTTTCGGGCGGGTACAGGGGCTTTTGAAAAGCGTCGAGGTCGTCGATGAGTTGCACCACGTCGGCTTGGCGGGGGGATTCCAGTTGGATCGGCATGCGGGCGATGGTACGGGATTGCCAGCCCCGGCGACCACTGCCATCACACGGGCCTGTGCACCCACCAGTAGACAGCCGCCCCCGCGCAGGCGAGCCATACCAGAACGAAGACCAGTGCCGCGATGCGGCTGGGGGGGCGCACCAGCCCGCCAGCGGCCTTGTCGCGCGCATCCTGCAGCACCGGGCCGGGCAGCAGGCGCACCACCAGCAGCAGGCCCAGCGGCACGATGAGCAGGTCATCGAGGTAGCCGAGCACGGGGATGAAGTCGGGGATCAGGTCGATGGGGCTGAGCGCATAGGCCGCGACGGCAACGGCCAGGCAGCGCACCGGCCAGGGGGTGCGCGCATCGCGCGCGGCGAAGTAGACGGCAACGACGTCGCGCTTGGTGTGGCGCGCCCAGCCTTTGGCGGTGGTCAGGAAGGACATGGCAGGCGAAGTATGCCCGCATGCACAGCGGCGTTGTCAGGCCCGTCACCGGGCGGCTGGCATCACCCCACGGTCTTGAGGTACCTGGCGCACAGCTGCCCGACGGCGTCGCACAGGGCTTCGGTGCTGGGCGGTGTGCCCGGGGGCTCCATGGGCAGCTCGATGGCTTCGCGCAGCACCCAGTTGTCGTTGTCCACCTGCGAGAAGCTGACGGACATCTTTGCCCAATCGAACACCTGGGCCTCCAGTTCCACTGCGCCGCTGCGGCTGACATAGGACTTGGTGCGGGACCAGCGCAGGCTGCGAAAGTGGCCATGGTATTCAAGGTACAGCACATCGGGCGGGACCCGGGGGTCCGCACCCGATGCCAGGCGCGCTATCACCTCTTTCAGGCAGGTGCGCAGCCATTCGGGGTATTGGCTGGGCTGCCAGTCGGTGGGGCCGTCGATCAGTGCAAGGGCGCGATCCCAGGTGGCGCGCTGGACTAAATCCTCGGACGCCTTGGGCTTGATTGGCTTCTTGGGCTTGGCCGGCTTCTTGGGCTGCACGCTGGTGGTGAGCGCAGCCACGCGGGCTTGGTACTCGGTGCCCTTGAACAGGCGCACCTCGGCCGCCCCCAGCTTGCCCTGGGCGGCCAACGCCTCGGCCAGGACGGCTGCCACGTCGAGGTTGCCAGCGTTCACGGCCAGGCGCAGTGGGGTGCGGCCGCGGGCGTTGGCGGCGGCGGGGTCCAGGCCCCAGGCTAGCAATTGGCGCGTGGTGGCCACGGGGTCGCCCCTGCGGTGCCAGGTGGTGGAGAAGCCGGCGCGGCTGTTGGCAAGGCCATCCACGTCGCCTGCGGTGTACATCAAGGCATTAGAGCCATCGGGGTTGGTGCCGTGCACGTTGGCTCCACGCTCCTTCAGGAACTGCATCAGGGGCACGCTGCCCATGAAGGCGGCCATGAGCAGCGGGGTGTACATCTGGCGGTGGTCCATGGCCTCGATGTCGGCACCCGCCTTGAGCAGCAGGTCTATGGCCTGGAAAACGGCGTCGGCGTGCCCTGCTGGCGCATCGGCACGGAACGCCATGTCGAAAATCTCCCCCCGCATCTCGCCCAGGCCCAGGGCCATGCAGATGGCGGGGTCCTTGGTCTGGCGCGGGTCGCCGCCCGCCGCCAGTACCAGGGCCAGCCGCTCCACCGCACGCTCCTGGAAGTACGAGATGAACTGCCGGCAACACACGGCCAAAGGGGTGGAGTTGCGGTTCTTGCGCTTGTTGGGGTTTGCGCCGTGCTCCAGCATCAGTCGCAGCAACGCGAACTGCGCGTCGACGCGCCGGGCGGCGGATGCCGCGTCGGGGCCATCGTAGTAGACCCATTGGGCCTGGCATGCCCATTGCACTGCATACGCATCGTGGTACAGGCTGATGCGGTCCGGGTGCACGCCAGAGCGGACCAGGCGTTCCATTTCATCAATGCATGCATCGATACCGAGATCGTCGTCCAGAGCGGCGGAAAGAGAAGTGGCCATGGAAAAGAAAGGTCAGAAAAAAAGAGAAGGCTTGGTCAGGATCTGGCCATCACCGCCAGTTCCTGGTGCAGCAGCAGCTCCACCTCGCTGGGCTCGAACTGCGCCGTCATGAGCGGGATGGCAAAGCTGTAGGTGCCCCCGTCGCGGCGCAGCACCCAGGCCAGTTGCAGGCGCGCGAGCGACTGGCGCAGGGCCTGGGCGTCGGCCTGCACGCCATGGCCTTGCAGCAGGCCGGCCAGGGCCACCAGGCTGGTCTCGCCCTGCTGGGCGACGTGGTAGACCACCACGCGGTCGAGGCGGCAGGCGGCATCATCGGGCGAGAGGCGGCCCCAGCCGGCCAGGGCGTCCTGCACGGGCTGGGAGGCCAGGGCCTGGTCGAGGTGGCGCTTTTCGATCACGCGCTCGCCGGGCTGCAGCGCTTCCAGGCATTCCTGGCAGAGGATGGCGACCAGGTTGGCGCGCAGGCCGCTGGCGTCCACCAGGCGCTCGACCAGCGCATCGCCGCCCAAGCCCTGGCGCAGGCGGCGCAGCGGCTCGGTGGCCAGGGCCTTGCAGGCCGGCCGCTCCAGCCCGCCAATGGCCAGCACCTCGCCGAAGTTGCGCAGCGGGCTCTGGTAGTCGAGCACCGCCGTGGCATACAAATCCCAGAAGCCGGCCAGCATGAACCAGCAGCGCCCCTCTTCGCTGAGCGAGCGCAGGGTGGACAGCTGGTGGTAGCCGTTGTTGGACTCGTCGCGGAAGAACAGGTCGGCCTCGTCGATCAGCAGGTACAGGCGCTTGCCGGTGTACTGGGCCTGCAGGTGGTCCACGATGGCTTCGAGCGGGGTGTCGGCCGGCAGGCCGAACTGCAGCGCCATGCGCGGCGACAGCCGGTGGTCGCGCAGCGAGACGTAGTGGCAGACGATCTGCGGGTGGCCCTGCAGGCGGCGCTGCACGGCCTTGAGCAGGCTGCTCGTGCCCAGCGGGCGCCCGCCCACCCCCAGGTAGTTGGCGGGCTCGCGGTTGACCACGCGGGCCAGCAGCTGTTCGCGCCCGAAGAAGGAGCCTTCGCGCGTCACGCCGCCCCGGGTCTGGTAGGGCGAGATGCGCGTCACGCGCAACTGGGCCGCCAGCAGGCGCAGCAGCACCTGCAGCGGTTCGCGCGCCAGCAGCCACTCGGTCTGGCTGGCGCTGTCCACCATCACGTGCAGGTTGGCGCCGTCGTCGGTGTGGGCGCGCAGCAGGGGCCAGGGGTTTTCGGCATCGTGGTCGCACAGGATGAGCAGCACGTCGGTGCCGGTCTGCGCGGCGCGCAACTGGCGCAGCACGGTGGCTTCGTCGAGCCCGGGCTGCGGCACATAGAGCAGGCAGCGGTCGAGCGAGACCGGCAGGTCGGGCGGGAACTGCCATTCGAACACCGCGCCGGGCAGCGCCCAGTCGCGCGCGGGCTGGCTGCGGGCGGACACGCGCTCGGCCAGCACCATGGACTGGTCGGCCGCATCGTCGTGCGCGAACTGCACGGCGCTTTGCCAGTCGCGCGTGCGGATCTCGGCGGCTTCCAGCGTGGCGCGCAGCCGGCCCACGGTGCGCAGCAGTTGGTCGATGCGCGGCAGGCGCGAGACGGGGGTGCGCAGCAGTTTCTCGGGGCGCAGCTGCGCCGGGCCGATCAAGGGGTGGCGCAGCACCCAGACCACGGCGCCCACGATGAAGATCAGAGCGCACCACTTGATGAGGCTGCGCAGCCAGCCGAAGGGGTCGGCCGCTTCCACCGCGGCGATGCGGCTCTGGCGCACGGCTTCGGGGTCCATGTCGTCGCCCTTGCCGTCCTGGCTCTCGGGGCCGGCGGCGCAGCTGATGGGCAGTGCGCCCGCAGGCATGGGCGGCTTGCCGGGACGGCAGGTCCAGTGGTACATGTCGGGCGTCATGTGCAGCAGCACCTGGGTGCCGGCCAGGTGGCCGAGCGCCGGGTCGTTGATGACATCGGCCTGCAGGCGCAGCGGCCCCGGCGAGGTGACGCGCAGCTTGGGAAAGGGTATCTGAGGCGCGTACTTCTGGATGTCCGGCGGCCAGTGGCCCAGCTCCTGGCTGGCCTGCACCATGGCCACGCGCCACTGCACCAGCTCGCCCCACACGGGGCCGATGGCCTCGTAGGTACGCACCGATCCGCGGGTGGCCGGGTTCAGATGTGGCGTGAGCAGCGCGCTGGCGATGAACAGCGTGGCCGTGGCGATGAGCAGCGCGCGCGCCACCGGCCAGGTCATCCAGGATTTGATCAGCTCGATCATGGGGCGGGCGCGTCCAGCACCATCAGGCCCGCCTGGCGCACGGTGTCGCAGCGCCAGTGCAGGCGGGCCGCATCGCCGCTGCCGCGCACGTGCACCAGGTTGCCCCAGAACAGGCGGCGCAGGTCGTCGTCCTGCAGGTAGGGGCGCGCGCGGCCCAGGTCATCGGCCTGCAGCAGGCTGCGCAGGCGGTCGCTGGCCGCACCCGGCTGCGCCAGCGGCAAAAAGGTCTGCCACAGGCGCGGGCTGCCGGCCAGGTGCGTGCGCAGCGCGGCCGATGCGGCCTGGGTGGTGTTGATGCCCTGCTCCACCAGCCACTGCAGTCCTTCCTCGAACAGCGCGGGGTGGCCGCCGCTGGCGTCCAGCAGGTGCGAGAGCACGGCCGTCGGCCAGTCGTGGCCGGGCCAGCGCTGGCGCGCGAGGATGGCGAAATCCTCCAGCGTGGGCTCGGGCCAGTGGTTGACCTGGGCGATGTTGAGCAGCGACATGTCGCCGCTGCGGTACTTGAGGTCGGCCAGCGCTTCACCGCCGCACAGCAGCAGGTGCAGGCGGCCGCTGTGCATCTCGCTCAGGCTGCGCAAAATGCCGGCCAGGGTTTCGCGCAGCGCCGGCGTGCCC
>NZ_JBKDTZ010000378.1:0-4997 GCF_046339755.1 Acidovorax sp.
CGAAGCGGCCGTTGGCCTCGCGCTGCAGGCTGGTCAGGTCGAACAGCAGGGGCGAAGCCTGGGTCGTGGGCTTGCTCTCTTCCGTCACCGTGGCCGGCTTGCCGCGCACGGCGTCGGCGATCGCCTGGGCCTCGCGCTGCGACCAGACGCGGTCGGCGCGCATCTCCACGTCCTCGCCCTTCTTCCACTTCGGGTCGAACCACTTGGCCGGATACTCGCCCGCCTCGGCAGCGAAGTTGGCGTGGATTTCCCAGTAGTCGCGGCTCACGAACTTGCGGATCTTCTCCTCGCGCTCCACCACCAGCGACAAGGTGGGCGTCTGCACCCGGCCCACGGTGGTCAGGAAGAAACCGCCGTCGCGCGAGTTGAAAGCCGTCATGGCGCGCGTGCCGTTGATGCCGACCAGCCAGTCGGCCTCGCTGCGGCTGCGCGCCGCATGGGCCAGGCCGGCCATCTGCTGCTCGCTGCGCAGGGCGTCGAAGCCCTCGCGGATGGCCTGGGGCGTCATGGACTGCAGCCACAGGCGCTTGACGGGTTTGCCCAGGGGCTTGGCACCGCCGGCGTACTGCTCGATCAGGCGAAAGATCAGCTCCCCTTCGCGGCCCGCGTCACAGGCGTTGATGAGCTGCGTCACGTCCTTGCGCTTGGCCTGCTTGACCACCGCGTTCAGGCGCGTCTTGGTCTTGTCCACGGGCTTGAGGTCGAAATACGGCGGGATCACCGGCAGGTGGGCAAAGCTCCACTTGCCGCGCTTCACGTCGAATTCCTCGGGCGCCTGGATCTCCACCAGGTGGCCTACGGCGCTGGTGACCACATAGCGGTCGTTCTCGAAGTGGTCTTCGTGCTTGTCGAACTTGCCCGCCACGGGGGTCAGCGCGCGCACGATGTCCTGCGCCACCGAGGGTTTTTCTGCAATTACCAGGGTCTTGGTCATTTTTTGGTTTCTCGCCAGTCTGGCTGTCCGGCATCCGGCCGGTCGCTTCTACAATTCGTTGCCTCACGCGTACACGCGCACGCGCATGTGTGCATATTCAAGTTAACAGAGTTTTTGCCATGCCCCGCACCGCATCGACCGCCGCCCCTTCCAATCCATCGGGCCGCCGCATCCAGACCCGGCGCTCGGGCGTGCATGGCAACGGCGTGTTTGCCGTGCAGGATATTGCAGAAGGCGAAGTCCTTGTGGAGTACACGGGCGAGGTCATCGGCTGGGAGGAGGCGCAGGACCGCCACCCCCACGATCCCCTGCAGCCCAACCATACCTTCTACTTCCATGTGGATGAAGACCGCGTGATCGATGCAAAGTTCGGCGGCAACTCCTCACGCTGGATCAACCACAGCTGCAATCCCAACTGCTACGCCGATGAGCGCGATGGCCGCATCTTCATCACGGCCCTGCGCAATATCGCTGCCGGCGAAGAACTCAACTACGACTACGGCCTGATCATCGACGAACCCTACACGAAAAAGCTCAAGGCCGAATACCCCTGCTGGTGCGGCAGCGACAACTGCCGGGGCACCTTGCTCGCGCCCAAGCGCGGCTGGCGCCCCCCCCTGCCGCCCGAGCCGGCTGCACCGGTGCGTACAAAGGGTAACAAAAAGAGCGAGGGCAGTGCAAAGGCTGCGCGACCTGCCGCGCCGGCGCAGGGCACCAAGCCATGACGGCGCTCTCCCTGCGCTGGCCCGCCGAAGCCCTGTGGGAGGCTGTGGTGCCCCGGTTGCCGGGCTTTTCCGTGGAGGTGCTGCCCAGCATCGACTCCACCAACACCGAGCTCATGCGCCGTGCGCGGGCGGGGTTGTGCGACCCCACCCTGCTTGTGGCCGAACAGCAGACGGCCGGGCGCGGACGCCTGGGCCGGGCCTGGCAGAGCGACGTGGGCGCATCGCTCATGATGAGCCTGGGCCTGCCCCTGGCGCCGGCCGACTGGTCGGGCCTGTCCCTGGCCGTGGGGGTCAGCGTGGCCGAGAGCCTGCAGCCAGTGCTCCCTGCCGCCGGGCAGTTGCCCCGTGTCGGACTCAAGTGGCCCAATGACCTGTGGACCACGGGCGACCGCAAGCTCGGCGGCATTCTGGTCGAAACCGCGAGCTTCGTGGCGCCGCAGGGCGCCTTGGCGGAGCGGGCCTCTGCGGCCCGCTATGTGGTCGTGGGCATCGGCATCAATGTGCTGCCGCGCAGCGGCGAGGGCATGAGCATGCCACCCGCCAGCCTGCAGGACGTGGAACCGGGCCTCGATGCCCCGGCGGCGCTGCTGCGCATCGTGCCGCCCCTGGTGGCCATGCTGCAGTCCTTCGAAGGCTACGGTTTTTCGCCCATGCAGGCGCGCTTTGCGCAGCGCGACATCCTGCAGGGCCGCGCCGTGACCCTGAGCGACGGGCAGGCCGGCACCGCCCACGGCGTGGGCGAGGATGGCGCGCTGCTGGTGCAAACCGCCAGCGGCATGCAGGCCGTCACGAGTTCGGAAATCAGCGTGCGGCCCGTGCCCGCGCAGTCATCCATATGATGACGGAGCCTGCTGCATGCTGCGCCTGCTCATCCTGATCCTGCTGCTGGCCAATGGCGGCTACTACGCGTGGTCGCACGGGCACCTGCGCGATTGGGGTTTCGCACCTGCGCAGGAGGGTGAGCCCCAGCGCATGAACCAGCAACTGCGCCCCGAAACCCTGCAGATCCTGCGCGCCAGGCCGACCAACCCCACGCCCCAGCCTCCGGTGGCCGAAGCCACGCCGCCGGTGGTTGCGGCGGCAACTGCCACCGAATGCCTGCAGGCCGGCGTGCTCGACGAGCGCCAGGCCGAGACCGTGCGCACGGCGGCGGCCGGCCTGCCCCAGGGCAGCTGGACCATGGAATCCACACCCGTGTCGGCCCGCTGGATGGTCTACATGGGCCGCTTCGAAGACCAGGAGACCCTGGACAAGAAGCGCACCGAGTTGCGCGCGCGCAAGGTGGATTTCGACCGCCCCGGCGGCACGTGGGAGCTGGGCCTGTCGCTCGGACGCTTTGCAACGGAAGAGGCGGCCAAGCGCGAGCTGGCGAACCTGGGCGAAAAGGGCGTGCGCACGGCCCGCGTGATCCAGGAGCGTGCCGAAACCCCGGGCTTCACCCTGCGCCTGCCGGCGGTGACCGATGCCATGCGCCCGCAACTGGAAACACTGCGCGGGCCCCTGGCCGGCAAGCCGCTGCGTGCCTGCAGCTGACCGAACCCCGGGCCCTGCGCCGCAGCGGTCCACCCCATTGTCTTTATTGCTGATTCCCGATCCCATGACCGAAGAAGCCTCTTCCATCCAGTGCGGCGAGCATGGTGAAGCCACGCCCACCTACGTTTGCGGCCACCTGCACCGCCAGCCCGCGCAGCGCTGGTTCTGCGACGCGCCCGAGGCCGACTACCCCTACCCGGACGCCTGGTGCGCGAGCTGCAATGACGAGCTGGCCAAGGAAGGCGGCGAGTGGAACGAGCGCAACGAAGGCTGCCTGGACCTGCAGATCCTGTGCCACCACTGCTACCAGAACGCCATGGCCCAGAGTGTCGGCGCCATGGCCGAGCCGCAGCAGCACGCCTGGGAAGATGCCGTGGTGGATGCCCACCATGCACTGGTACACAAGCAGAAGGCGCTGGAATCGGACCACGGCATCTCGCGCTTCGAGCGCTGGGACTATGACCAAACCCAGGGCACGCTGACCTTCTCGCACGAGGGCGCCCCCAAGGTCGTGGCGGACATCGAGTTCATCGGCTCGGTCTCCAAGGCCAGCGGCACCTGGCTCTGGGCCTGGGCGAATTTCAGCAACCCCGCCAAGGTGTCGACCCGCATCCCCGCCTTGCGCGAATGGGGCGAGGTGCAGGGATTTCTGCCCCTGACCGTCCCCTTGTGGAATGCCGACGTGACGGATGGCTGGGAGCTGTCGGGCGTGGCGGCCCAGGTGCTGGGTGCGCGCGGGGTGTACCGCGCGCCTACGGACAATGGCTACCTCTTCATGGCGCTGATGTCGGTGCGCTCAGTCGCCTAAAAGCCGGGCCGCTGCACACTACATGGGGATCGCCCGCGTCTCGCCGTGCCGCAGCAGCCAGACGCGCTCGGCCGGCAAGCCGCGCTCGGCCAGCGCGGCGGCCAGGTCGCGTGGCGGGTGGTCGAAGGCTTCCTGGGTGAGCATGAAGGTGCCCCAGTGCACGCCCATGGCCTGGCGGGCCTCCACGTCCAGCATCAGCTGCACGGCGTCGGCCGGGTTCACGTGCATGGGCTTCATGAAATCGCGCGGCAGGTAGGCGCCGATGGGCAGGGCCAGGAAATCCACGGCGCCCAAGCGCTGGCGGATGGCCTTGAAGTCGCCGCTGTAACCGGTGTCGCCCGGGAACAGGAAGCGCCAGGGCGTGGATGCGCCGGGCCGGTCCCATTCGAGCAGGTAGCCGCCCCAGAGCGAGGCATTGGTGTCATTCAGGCTGCGGCGGCTCCAGTGCTGGGCCGGGGTGAAATGCACGCGCACGCCAGGGGCCAGTTCGACAGCATCCCACCAGCCGAGCTCGGTGGTGTGCTCCATCCCGCGCCGCATGAACCAATCCTTGAGCCCCAGGGGCACGATGAACCGCGGCGCCTGCCCGGCCGCGCGCAGGCGCTTCAAGGTGGCGCTGCACAGGTGGTCGTAGTGGTTGTGCGAGACCAGTACCGCGTCGATGCGTGGCAACTGTTCCGGTGTGAGCGGCGGCGGCACGCGCCGCGCGGCACCAAAGCGGCCCAGTGGGCCGGCATGGCCGGCCAGCGTGGGGTCGATCAGCACGTTCAGGCCCGCCACCTGCAGCAGTATCGAGACATGGCCCAGCCAGGTCACGACGGGTGCTTCGTGCGTTTGCGCCAGCAGCGCGTGGTCCACGGGCTGGGTCCAGTCACTGATGAAGCGCGCGTAGCCGCCCGTGGGCTCGCTGCGTGGCTTGAAATCGCCGCGCAGCGACCGCCAGGCCATCTCGTACCAGGGGAAGTTGCCGATCACCACGGCCGGGTCGGTGTTGCGA
>NZ_JBKDTZ010000379.1:0-3186 GCF_046339755.1 Acidovorax sp.
CTGTAGGTGCTGCCCACGCGCCTGGCCTGGGCGGGGGTCAGCACCCGGTAGGTGCCAATCACCTGCCGGCTGGCCGCATCGCGCACCAGGAGGTGCTCGCAGTAGTCGTCGAACAGATCCACGTCGTGGCCGGGAACGGGGGTCGTCAATCGAGCGCCCATTTCCCCGGCAAACACGTCAAAGCGCAGCTTCTGCGCCTGGCGGACCTCGTCGAGGTGCCGTGCCCACTCCACCTCCACACCGCCACGCACCGCGATGCCAGCCACCGCGGCGACTGCGCCGACCACGGATTCAGGGCGCTGGATCGCGCCCCTGGACGAGGCGGCAGGGGCCAGCGGCAGGGTGGTGTTGGGCAAATCGCTCATGGATCAACTCCTTCGTACTGGGCGGCCCCATGGCCGCTGGTGCCCCGGATCACCGGGTGGTGTGCTTCAATACGGGGGAGTTTGGAAGCCCCAGGTGACGCCTGCATGTCCATGCGGTGTCAGCACCGTGACAAAGGTGCAGGAGACGCTCCCCACCGGGCCTGCAGGCCCTTCCCCAGACTCAGGCAGGGCCCCGGTTACCAAGCGGTTACCGCTGTAAGCCTGGGCTGCTACACTTTGGTACATATTTGTGGGGCATCGCGCCTCTCCCTCCGGGTCCGGCCGCCATGTCCTTGCTGTCCATTGCCCCAGAACGCCTGCCGTCTGGGGAATCTTCCGACGCGTCTTTGGAGCGCACGCTGCGCGAGCAGCAGACGCTGCTGGAGAGCGCGGGCGTGGGCATCGTGTTCATCCGCCAGCGCGTGGTGGTGCGCTGCAACCAGCGCTATGCGGAGATCTTCGGCTATGAGTCGGCGCAGCGCCTGGCGGGCCTGAGCAGCGAGGCCTTCTACCCTGACCGCGAGGCCTTCCGTGCCCTGGGGCGTGAAGCCTATCCCGTGCTGGCCCAGGGCCAGGCCTTCCGGGTGGAGCGCCAGATGCGCCGGCGCAACGGGCGGCTGTTCTGGGGCAGCCTCACGGGCCGGCTGATCAACCCGGCCGACACGAGCGAGGGTTCCATCTGGATCCTGGACGACATCGACGAGCAAAAGCAGGCCCAGGCCCTGCTGAGCGCCGCCGTGCGCGAAAAGCAGGTGCTGTTCGACCAGGCCATGGTGGGCATCGTCTTCCTGCGCGACCGGCACATGACGCGTTGCAACCGCCATTTCGAACACATGCTGGGCTATGGCCAGGGCGAGCTGGCAGGCAGCCCGTCACGGCGCTGGTATGCCAGCGACCAGGACTGGGCCGAGGTGGGCCAGCGCTGCTACCCCGTGATTTCGGCCGGCCAGTCCTACGCGGGCGAGGTGACGCTGTGCCGCAAGGATGGCACGCCGCTGGCGTGCGAGGTGCGCGCCAAGCTCATCGATCCCGACGACCCGGCCCAGGGATCGATCTGGATCACCATGGACATCTCCGAGCGCAAGGAGGCCCAGGCAGCACTGGCGCGCGTGCACGAGGAACTGGAATTCCAGGTGCAGGAGCGCACGCGCCAGCTGAGCGACACGGTGGACGACCTGCACCGCGAGATCAGCGACCGCAAGGCCGACCAGGACCGCATCTACTGGCTGGCCCACTACGACCCGCTCACCGGCCTGCCCAACCGTGCCCTGCTGTCCGAGCGCGCGCAGGAGGCCATCCGCGTGGCACAGGAAGGCAACACGCCGCTGGCGCTGATCTTCCTGGACCTGGATCACTTCAAGCACGTCAACGACTCGCTGGGCCACCGCGTGGGCGACGCCCTGCTGGTCGAGATCGCCAAGCGCCTGCGCGCCGTGGTGCGCGACAAGGACACCGTCTCGCGCCTGGGCGGCGACGAGTTCATCCTGCTGCTGCCGGGCGCCAACGCCCACGGCGCCGCGCGCGTGGCCGGCAAGCTGCAGGAGGCCTCGCGCCAGCCCTACCAGATCGACCACCATGAGCTGACCATGGCGCCCTCCATGGGCATCGCGCTGTTCCCGCAGGATGGCAGCGACTTCGACACGCTGACCCAGTCGGCCGACGTGGCCATGTACCGCGCCAAGCTCGACGGGCGCAATACCTTCCGTTTCTTCACGCCCGAGATGCAGGCCCAGTCGGTGCGTGCGCTGCAGGTGGAGAACGCGCTGCGCCGGGCGCTGGAGCGCGGCCAGCTGCACCTGCACTACCAGCCCCAGATCCACCTGGCCACCGGCCAGGTGCACAGCGTGGAGGCCCTGCTGCGCTGGGAGCATCCGCAGATGGGCAGCATCTCGCCGACCGAGTTCATCCCCATCGCCGAGGACAGCGGCCAGATCCTGCAGATCGGAGAATGGGTGCTGCGCACCGCCCTGACCCAGCTCAAGGACTGGCACGCCAACGGCTTTCCGGGGCTGACCATGGCGGTCAACCTGTCGGCGATCCAGTTCCGCCAGCCGCAGCTGCCCGAGCTGGTGAGCCGCATCCTGACCATCTTCGAGCTGCCGCCCGATTGCCTGGAGCTGGAGCTGACCGAGGGCGTTGCGGTCGACGACCCGCACTCGGCCGTGGAGACCATGGACAGCCTGCACGCGCGCGGCGTGCGCATGTCCATGGACGACTTCGGCACCGGCTACTCATCGCTGAGCCAGCTCAAGCGCTTTCAGATCTTCAAGCTCAAGATCGACCAGTCCTTCGTGCGCGACCTGGGCGATGATGGCAACGACCGCGCCATCGTGAGCGCCATCATCCGCATGGCCCAGGCCCTGGGCATGCGCACCACGGCCGAGGGCGTGGAAACGCCGGAGCAACTGGCCTTCCTGCGCGAGCAGGGCTGCGACGAGGCCCAGGGCTACCTGTTCAGCCGGCCGCTGCCGGCCGACGAGCTCGAACTCTTCTTGCGCCAGTACCTGCCAGCGTAGCCCTCCCGCGGCGTCAAGACAGCGGCTGCACCGCCTGCGCCAACTGCACGCGGTGCTTGCCGGACCGCTTGGCCTGCAGCATGGCCTCGTCCGCCTCGGCCAGCAGCTCCTGCGCATCGAGCCGGCCCTGCGACAGCGCCACCCCGATGCTCATGCCCACCTGCACGGGCGCGCCGCCGGCCGGCAGGTGCACGGGCTGGCAGGCGGCCTGCATCAAGCGATCGAGCACGGCCCGCCATTCGTCGCCCGCCACCGGGCTGAGCACCAGCACGAACTCGTCGCCCCCGATGCGCGCCGCCGGGTCC
>NZ_JBKDTZ010000380.1:0-2850 GCF_046339755.1 Acidovorax sp.
GCCCAAAATTCGAGCGAAAGTCCAGGCGCTATCGCACTATATTTTCAACCATGTCTTCCATGTTGCACCTTTATCAGCGTTTTGTTACCTACCTGGCCGTGCTCGGCGCCGTCACGGCGCTGGGCATCGGCACCTCCTGGGCCAAGCACTATCTGTTTCCGCTGGTGGGCGCGCAGGGCACCACGGCCGTGCGTGTGGGCTTCTCGGCGCTGCTGCTGTTGCTGCTGTGGCGGCCATGGCGCTGGCAGCTGTCGCGCACCGACCTGCGCGCCGTGATGCTCTACGGCGCCATGCTGGGCGCCACCAACCTCACGTTCTACATGTCGCTGCGCACGCTGCCCTTCGGGCTGGCGGTGGCCATCGAGTTCTCGGGCCCGCTGCTCATGGCCGTGCTGTCCTCGCGCCGCGCCATCGATTTCGTCTGGGTGGCGCTGGCCGTGGTGGGCCTGGGCGTGCTGCTGCCCCTGGGCGGCATGAACGGCAGCACGCTGGACCCCACCGGCGTGGCCTACGCGCTGGCGGCCGCCACCTTCTGGGCGTTGTACATCGTGTTCGGCAAGCGCGTGGGGCATCTGCATGCGGGCCATTCCGTCTCGCTGGGTCTGGTGGCCGCCGCCGTGGTGGTGGTGCCCGTGGGCGTGGTGCATGCCGGCACCGCGCTGCTGTCGCCTTATGTGCTACTGGTGGGCGTGGGCGTGGCGGCCGTGTCCAGCGCCATCCCCATCTCGCTGGAGATGATGGCCTTGAAGCGCCTGCCCAAGGAGGCCTTCGGCATCATGATCAGCATGGAGCCCGCCGTGGCCGCACTGCTGGCCCTGGTGCTGCTGGGCGAGGTGCTGAGCTTCAACCAGTGGCTGGCCATCGGCCTGATCATGTCGGCATCGATGGGGACGGCGATGACGGCGAAAAGGCAGGTGCAGGGCAAGGCGGCGGCGCAGGAGGCGGTGGTCGCCTGACGGCTGCGGCGGCTTTGGCGCCAGGTCACTCCACCCGCATCAGCACCTTGCCGATGGCCTGGCGGCCCTCCAGCGCGCGGTGCGCCTGTGCACCGTCGCGCAAGTCGAAAGTGTGCGCTATGCGCAACTGCACGTCGCCCGCCAGAATCCATTCGAACAGCTGCGCCGCACGCGCCCGGCGCTCCTGCGCGCTGGTGAGTACGTTCCACAGGTCACCGCCCACCAGCGCCAGTGAGCGGTCCATGAGACGGCGCGGGTCCACCGGCGCCGGGTCGCCCGCTGCCATGCCGTAGAAGACCACGGTGCCGCCGGTGCGCGTGGCCGCCATGCTGTCGGTCAGGGTGGTGCCTATCGAGTCGTAGACCACATCGGCCCCGCGCCCGCCGGTGAGCGCCTGCACGGCCTGAAGCCAGCCCTCGGTAGGGATCACCGCCACCACGCTGGGATCTGTACCCAGCACTTCGCGCACCGCCTGGCGTTTGGCCTCGGTCGATGCGATGGCGATGACCCGCGCGCCCAGGCGGCGCAGCATCTGCGTGAGCAGCAGCCCCACGCCGCCCGCTGCGGCATGCACCACGGCCCAGCCCCCCGCGCGCACCGCATAGCTGTCGCGGCACAGGTACTGCGCCGTGAGGCCTTGCAGCAGGCTGGCCGCGGCCGTTTCGAAAGAGATGGCGTCGGGCAATGGGATCAGCCGATCCACGTCCACCGCGCACAGCTCGGCGTTGGCAAACGGGCTGTCGGCAAAGCCCACGCGCTGGCCCGGCTGCAGGCCGCTGCCCGATGGGGCGCTGACCACCTCACCGGCACCCTCGTAGCCCAGGATCCAGGGTGGCGAGCCGGCCAGGTGGTAGTTGCCCTTGCGGCGGTAGATGTCCGCAAAGTTCAACCCCACCGCCTGCATGCGCACCAGCGCCTGCTCTGGGCCGGGGGCAGGGTCGGGGACGGCTTCATGGTAAAGAACATCGGCATCGCCGAACTGGTGGAAGACGAGTGCGTGCATGGACTGGACACCTTCTTGGATGGATTGATTCACTTGTTGCCCGATGAAGGCACCCTGCAGGACCAGCCAGAAGCTGCGGACCAGAAACAGCTATTTTTTCTACTGCCATTGGCTTCCGGGCTTCTCTGCGTGCCGCATGGCAGCATCACATACATGGCAGATCCTGGCAGTCAGGTTAGCATCGGCATCCCGGCTCAGCGAGCCTGCTGTGCTGCATTCACTCAGTAGAAAAAATACTGCCATCACATGAACGCCAGCCACCACACGCCCCTGCATGACCTGCCGTCCCTCAAGGCGCTGCGCGTCTTCGAGTCCGCCGCGCGGCACCTGAACTTCCGGCTCGCGGCCGAGGAACTGGATGTGACGCAGGGCGCCGTGGCGCAGCAGGTGCGTGCGCTGGAGGCAGAGCTTGGCATCCGGCTGTTCGAGCGGCATGCGCGCGGGCTGGCGCCCACCGAGGCCGGCAGCGCCTATGCGCTGCGCGTGCGTCGCGCGCTGGAGGAGATTGCCGACGCCACGCGCCAGCTGCGCCCCGGCGAGCGGCAGGTCACCATCAGCGTGGCACCGACCCTGGCCGCCAAATGGCTGCTGCCGCGCCTGCCGCGCTTTGCCGAGCGGCACCCCGGCATCGAGCTGCGCGTGCTCGCGACGGAGCGCGTGTCGCGCTTTCATGCCGAGGGTGTGGACCTGTCGATCCGCTATGGCCAGCCGCCCTTCGGGCCTGGGCTGAACGTGCAGCGGCTGCTCGTGACCACCTTGATCGCGGTGGGCAGCCCGGCGCTGCTGGCGGGCCCTGGGCAAGCACTCCATGGCAACCGCCAGGCTTTTGGCATGCTGGCGGCGCGGCACCGGTACTTTCACCAGCAGGTGGCGGCGGCGATCCGGCTGCAC
>NZ_JBKDTZ010000381.1:0-11235 GCF_046339755.1 Acidovorax sp.
TCCCTGAGGAGAGATTGGCCGACTACCCCGCCGTCCCCCTCTGCGACGACTCCCCCCCCCTGGCTGCGGCACCGGGGCCTTCTCGCTGCGGCAAGACCGGCAATGCCGCACAACAAATTGACCCCGGCCTGCCCAAGGACCACCACCGGCACGCCTACCCCGGCCATCTTTTCGGCCCGCGCCTTGGTCACGGAAGGCTACACGGCCACCTCATCCCGTTCGAGCTCTAGGACGACGCCAGCAAGGCACGCGGCGACGCCCAGATCTTCGCCAACGAGCGCGAAGACGTTCTCCCAGCACTTCGTGCACAAGTTCGACGACTCCTTCCGCATTGAGCAGGTGCAGAGTTCGCTCAGTTCGTGTTCTTCATCGGCTTCGCTGACACCGTCCAGCGGAACTCGCGCACTAAATCGCTAAATACCTCGCAAGCGTAGCTTAGTCGGCATTCGCTCATGGGCCCCCGGAGTTCGCAGCTCTGGGGGCTTCCTTTTTGACGGGCGCAAAAAAACCCGCCGAAGCGGGTTTCGTTTACTTCCTTCTAGTACCCCAAGCAGCTCGATAGTGGAATCTCACTGGAAACCACTTCCCGTTGCGGGAACGATGATGCGGACACACTGGCACGGGCTTATCGGAGGTGGGTAGATCTAGGCTATTTTCTTCATTAGTCGTCATTTATTTTTCCTTTTTTTGAAAAGTTAGAAAGCCACGCCGCAACGCCGGGTTTAGATGGCAAGATAGCGTGAGTCGTTGGGCATTGAATACCCGAAAGATCTGCTGCAAAGCCTGGTGAGAGGCCGAGCGAAAGCACACGCGCATCAGCAATGCGGTGAATGATTTCTAAAGAATTGGATTGAGCCCGAACTTCAGTCAGCGCATGGGCTGATGGGCGATGAGAGCAGACATGGCCACAAATGAATTCAAAGAACTCCCTTGCGAACCATAATGTAATTATACCACACAAACACCGAAAATTCAAGTTAATCTTGCTTCCGATAAATCCGAAACTACTCTAGGGAATAGGAATGAACAGGAAGTCAGACAAAAGAGGTCATGAGCCGGACGGATACGAGAAATGGGAAAGCCTAAAGATCAGCACCCTGGTGGAGGATGCTCAGAAGCGAACCGGTAAGCAGTTCGTGAACCTGGAGGATTATTTGGCAATGAAACTCAGACATCCCCTGTACCGAGACGAAGCCCTACCCCTCAATGCCACCGGCGTTCTAAGATTGCTAGGCATAGAAGACACTAGCAAGATACTCAGGACCAGGGCACACAACTGGTTGAAGAAGAACGGCTTCGAGCGGTACGAGGCTGCGTACAACTTCAGAGTCGCACTTGTGGACAAGGCTAGGTCTGGCTACATAATCATCTAGAGGATGATGAACAGCCTGAATGGGTATCGATAGCAAGCAAATAGTCAACCGAACTAACCAACCAACCTACCCAACCTGCCAATAGCGCTTTCTTTAAAAAATACTTGATTAATCGTAGATTTCGAGAAACAACGCACGATTACACAGGCAAAAAAGTGACGTTAAAAACACGTCAATAATCATGCGCCATAGCACGATTTCATGACGATTCCTTGCAAACCATGAAGGAATCCAGCACAAAACACGTCAATTCCAGTCGTCATTTCCCCAGTTGATTGTTTGATACGCAGTATCTCACCCTTGCAACCAGCTGGTACCCGTCTACCAAATGAACGCATGGTGCGTCATCTACTGACGCCATGGGGATGGAAGCAGAGTTGTTCAACCAAGTCTTGCAGCGCGTGGATTATTCACATCCAGCAAACTTTACAAAATACCTTGACTTGACTTCTTAGCCACAAGACATCCTGATCCTCAAACAATAGGTGGAGTCTATGGAACGACCTCTGATCCGATTACATGTAGGATTCTTGCAATCAGGACTGCAACACTGGCGCAACCCTTCACCAGAGCGGTTTCACCAGACGTAGGTAGTAGACAGGGTACTCCATGCTGCACTGGGCCCCAGGAGGTCAGGCGCACTGGAAGTCAAGCAATGGTTTGCAAACGAACAACCTGTGAACCATCTGGATGAAGGAACACCGCAGTGAATAGGTGCGGGGCAATGCTCAGCAAGACACCAGATGAAGCTTGGTGCCTGTGGATGGTTCAAGGTGCACCAGCTGGTTCGATGGGGACGATAGAGGGAACCAGGCAGCTGTGAGGTTGCATCACAAAGTGCTTGACCTTTTGCCAGGGTTCATGAGACCCGCCAACGACCCTGGTTAGTCACCATCTATTGCACCAAGATTCAGGGCAATCTATTCCACCGACCGGAGTTAACTATTCTCTGTCGCCCCTCTCTGCGTCTGCAATTTCTTTGGGAATAAGCCACCAGCTGCCCTTCTTCGCTGGGACGAGGCGTTCGATAGAGATACTGTTCAGCTCATCCGCGGGAACGCTCGCGACATCAGGGTCGGTAGGCGCTTGATTAAAAGATTTTAGATGCTCAACGAGCTTCCGCTCGGCCTCGGGCGATAGCTTCATCGTTGCTTCTTTGGAAGGCGCTGGTGCGTGCTTATTCCATAGTGCGACACACAATTCCGAGGCATCGCCTAGTGGACGAGGGGCAAATTTGTGCAGCCCAACTTCACGGTCTTTTTCGGGAACTGCCATAAGCTCACGGTTTATTCTTGCTAGATCACTTTTTAGATCTGGAGCCCAAACGAAACTCTGTTGGGCCGTCAAAAATTCCGGCGCGCAGAGCTTGTGAAGTTTGTCTCCTGACACGAACACGTGACAAAAAGGCAGATAGAAAAGGTATGCAATGTCTGCTCTGTTTGAGGGGCGAGCCGAAGAAATAAGATTCGCAGCCAACGCTATCTGGAAGAAAATTTCCACCATCAGCACATGTGCTGCATAGGGAGCATACATCGCAAGGGATGGAAAACCGGCTTGAGACCACCGATGAATAATCTCCCCTTGCAGACCATGCGGAACATTCACAAACGAAAAAAGTAACGCTATCTGTTGCTCGGGCTCGAAGCGGGAGTGAACAAGACCTTTCGCAATTCCAGCCGCATCCTTGACAGTCTTGCAGGTTTGAGGGGTGATTCCAAGCGCTCGCATCCGCCCGGCGACTTCCGGAAGATTCAACTGGGCAAGCATTGACCGCCATTCGGAAGCTGCATCGTGCTCGATCTGGTGGAATTTCATCTTCTGCCAGCGATTGAAAGACTCAGCTTCTGGCGAGTTTTCAAAAACCACTCCCGGCTTCCCGCCCGCTCCACGGACGGGCCGCCCGCCAGCGACCGGAATTTGTCCAACGCGAGGGGCCTCAAATCCTAGTAGATTTGAAATGCAAAGCTGCCCATGATGGATGCAAGGTGCACCAGACATAACAGGGGTTTTGTTCGCGATAATGCGAACTTCATCTTCTGGGCTACGGTCTTCGTCTTTTCTCTTTTTCGCTAGATCGGCTAAGGTCTCAACGTAAAAAATCGGACAAATCACCGAGAGGAAGAAATGGTCGAACCAGACCGACTCGTCAAGAGACAAGGACTGCAAGAACGACTTGTCGAATAGCGTTACTGGACCCATGATCCCTCCTCAACGTCAAGAAACCTCAATCAGTTGACATACTCGTCTTCACTAAAATAATCTGGAAAACGTAGCTTGAGCATCGCGACATCTGCAAGCTCAAAGACAGAAAAGTGCGCTGTGTAGCGGTCAAAGGATTTCCACTGCCTGCTTCGCGAGAAATTCCCCTCGGCATCAACGTCAATCTCATAGTTCAGCTGCTCATAGATCGCTATTACAAAATCCTTGAAATTCTTTTTGAGAAAGCTAGCTAACTCAGCCACTTGCTTGCCATCAGCATCGTCAAGGTCCTGGAAGCCAAACTTGGCCTCAAAACCAGGCGGGCCATCAACATTTTCGCCTTCTACTTTTCTAAACTTAATGTCCATAACTAAACTCCTCAAGGCAATGGTGCCATAAAAGTAAAGTTTTTGACTCTTGGCATAGCCAACAGTACACTGTGTTTTTAAACAGCACCTACGTGACACTGCCAGGCACCTATACCCCCGGCCGAGCCTCCCCAGGCAGCGACGCGGACTGCGCGCTGCGGGCGCGTGCTGGCTACCCTGGTGTGGTGTTCCGCCTCCGCTACCACGGCATCTACCTGCCGGTGCCGCTCATCAAGCGAAGGCCCGTACCCCAGGGCTTGGTGGTCAGCCAGGAGATGGACTCCAACCAGTGGCACATGACCTTCACGGCCATCACGGGCCATCCGAGCCCCCTACTGCCCGTGCTACGGACGCACAGCTACGCAAGCGCGGCGACGATGGCATGGTGCTTGTGGATGGCAGAGAGTGGGATGACGGGTATCTGGACCGATGGCCACAGACGTGGCTCATCGCGCCGTCCATGGACCTCGGCGAGCTAGCCCTGGAGAACATGGCCGGATGGCTACAAGCCCGCTACCGGGGCAAGTACGGGCGATAGGCCGGTCAATGAATGCCCGCGTCCTCAGGTTCTCGGTGATCCAGCCTTGCAGTCTCATCCTTCATCACCGCCAGGTATTGAAGCAGCAGTTTGGATGCTTCGGCGCGCAGCAGGTGGACCACAGCAAGCTGCCCAGGCTGAGCCTCATGGTCGTCTGCGCGGACGTAGTACATCAACAGTGCGTTGGCATCGCGAACATCTTCTTCGCTCGCGAGCCAGGGATGAAAGGCGTCTGAAGCGCTCGTCATCACATTCCCCATGTGTGCCAGAAGCTGATTGGGCAAGAGCCCGGTGGTCGCCGCACGGGGGCGGCCAGATCAGGAAGGCCACCAGTATGCGCCGATGGCCTCGAAAAGTCCTATACAGCCGTCAAAGCTGCGTGGCTTCGTCTCGCCGCCGTAAGCACTGATGTGAGGTACCCACGAAGGTCACATTGCGAGCGCCCTGCCAGTTCCCGAAGCTCTTCGTCGGTGAGTTCGTTGCCCTGCAATCCTCCGCGTCGCAGGGTAGCGCGGCCAACCTGTACCAGGTCGTCGGGGCTCGCCCGATTCATCGGTATCGCGATACATCGGCTCATAAGAGCTTTGCTAAATTTCGCAGAGTCATTGGCTGTAAGGATGAACACAACATCTTCAGTCTCCCGCTGCGTCATAAGTCCCTTCAGGGTGCCTATTGATTGCTCGGTCAGCTCATCGACCTCGTCAATGATTTCGTAGCGCAGCCGCTTTTGGTCCGAGTACAAGCCTCCCCGAGCGCGTTGGAGGATAGGTTGAGAAACTTGACTTCCCCGCATACCTTGCGTGCACGTGGTCGTCTCCGTATAGCCTGACTTCAGCAGGCCACCAGAGATCCCTGCTCGATACCTTGGACTAGTCTCAAGTAGTTGTGGCAAAAATTGGGCAAGCGCACTTTTCCCGGTTCCCGGCATTCCGGAAAGCAGCAGCGCCCGCTTTTGCTCGGGAAAAGGGGTATGCCCTTCCACAATGTCGTCCAGAGCTTGCCGCGCTGATGGGTCTGAGAAAACGAAGTCGTCTAGTGAAGTTGGTTTGAATGTCATTGTTGCGGTCCGCAGTTGTTGGTTGGGAGGGGTTGCCCCCTCCCCATAGGTCAGTGATTGGTGCCCTTGGCTGACTCGCTCGTCTCGGCGTGGAAAGCCACCTTTGCGGCTGTCACCGCCTTTTCACTGCGGACTACTGCTTTGATCTCAAGCTCGCCCGTATCCAGGTAGGTCCCAATCAGTACGAAGGACTTCCCAGAGTCATAGCTGTTGAATCGGACGTGCTCTGCGGGCAACCTGACCTTGTCAATCGTTAGCGTCTCCCGGAACAACTTTTCTACCTTGTCGTTGGATTTGGATACCGACTTTCTAGCCGATGCTTTGGCGTGGTAAGACTTGACGCGTTCCACGCCACCGTTGTCATGAATCCACCGCGCCAATTCGCTCGGGTCCACCTTTTCTCTGTCGGCGGCGGAGAGTACCGAGGAGTAGACCGAGGATTTCCTGCGCAACTCTCCCTGCTCGTCCTCGGACGCCTCCTTGTAGCTTCCCCCGCTCAAAACAGACACCTTTACCAGCCTGGCCAGAAATGTCGTCTTCGCTTGGGTGATTGCGCCGGTTTTTTGAAGCTCTTCTTCAACAGTCTTCTCGATCAACGCCTGCGTTTGTTTGTCCTCCATTTCATAGTCGCGATACATCTGGTACGGGCCGAATGCAAGCGCCTGATAGAGGGCGAACTGGCTCCTGCCTACTGTTTGAATGGCGCCTTGCACTTTTGCTCGGTCACGAGATAGACGCTCTCCGAACTCTGCTGCCCTCCGTTCTGGTCCGCTTTCTGAGGGACCGGGCTTAGGTGCGTTAGTGAGATTGAATCCTTGTGCTTGCATGAGTTAACCCTTCGATTTTTTCGCCGCTACGTTCAGCGGAAGTGCTGGCTGCGTGTCGTCGATGGGTCCACTGTCTCATGTAGATAAAATGATGCCCAGCCTATAAAAAAACTTAACTTTTTTATCTACGTACAAATCACATGGGTATTCAACAAAAGCGCCGACGCCAGCTGGCGACCCCGTTTCGATCACTGGCAGGCGAGCGGTACCCATACTGGTTACTATTGGTGTTGCTCAGGCTCAGTCCGACTTACGAGTTAGCGCGCAGGCATGAGTTGGGCCTCATGAGTGCCGCGGATCACCTGCCAAGTGACTTCGAGCAAGTCCTAGCGACACGAGGACTGCTGGGCGACCCTACCAAAACGTTTGAACGATGGTGGTTAGACCATGGGATCGGTGCTTTCGGTCCACAGCATCAGTCACGGATACACAGTCTCGGATTCGTTTCTGGTGGTTGCGAGGGAACTCCGGACGAATTGGACACGCTGTCGCGACTCACCAAGACCTATTTGGAGCAGGGTCGCAAACTCGACGGACTGCCGCCCTCCCTGATCATGGCTATACCAATTAATGTCGAAGGCATAGAAGAAGAGGTCAGTAAAGCAATCAAGCTCATGCGCGACGCCGCAGAGGTAAAGCCAAACATTCCTGCGCAGAGAATCCAGCCTCTCCGCACCAAAGCTGGAACGATCAAGGTCGAGCCACTGGGAGTTCACCTTGATCGAATGCTGACCAAAGTGTTTTGGGACCAACACAACTGGGAAATCGAGGCGACGTTTCAACCAGCATCTGACGACGCTCGAGAGATGAACTCCTCAGACCCATACATACGCGAAGACGCGCGCAGGAACTTGCGACAGATGCTCAGCCAAAGTCTACGCACCACCATCCGGTATGCAGAAAACGCCGCGAGGGGACGTTTTCCAAGCCATGCACCTGTGGAGTGTCCTGTGTACAGCTACGACGAGATTCGTGCAAGGCTGGAGTCAATTCCCAACTGGTACGCGCCTCCACGCCGGAAGGGCGAGGTCCTAGACCCAAAAACCGTGTTCACTTTCTAGAATGCAACGACACAGCTGGCAGCCCTGAATCATCGATTTTTTACTGCTATTCGGCGGTTTTCCACCCGTTGTGATCAATAGAGGGTGGGCGATGAAGCCCTGGAGAACTGACATGGAAGACCTGACTTTTGAAGCAACATCACCCCTGCAAGCCCTGAACTACCTCAAGCTTGCACGCCACCACCCAGAACAAAACAGCCAGCTGATTGACGCTGCGCTCGACTATTTGGAGCCCTACTTTGAAGAGAGCTTGGCACTGAGCAGCGCAGACAAAGCTCGCATTCGCGAAATCCTGTTCGGTCTCGCAGTACAGGGAGAAGCGGAATGAGCCCCGGCGTAGCATTGGCGCTTAGAGCCCATCAGGAGCGCCGCCAAGCGGAACTGTCCAGGGACTTGGCAAAACGTGATCTTGATGCGGCTGCCTGGGGCCTTGCAGATGCGGAGGCAGACCTTGCCAAGCACATTGCCCAGGAGACCTTTTTGAAAGGCGCGCTGAGCGACGATGAGCAGGCCGAGTTGCTGTTGAAATACCTCACAAGTCCGTGAGGGGCGAGTTAAAGCCCTACCACACGGCCATGCCGTCGGGGTAGTAGTCCAGATCTTCCACGCCCGCAACGTTGTACACGTACTGAAGGCCAATGACTGCCGTCAACAACTGGTTCGCTTGGGCGGTAAAACCGTACTTCACGGGGATCATCACAGGCTTGTGGAGCGGGCGTCGATTGCCCTCGATGAAAAGGTAGCCTATAAAATTTTCCTTGGACTGGTGGAGTTCGATGCACACATGCACCGCGAAGCCGTACGCTTCTTCATGAATCTGCTCGAACGAAACCTCAAAGATCAGCCCGTCTCGCTCTACGTTCGCAAAGCCACTTAGAAGCACCAACTCCTGCTTGTTCGCAAAGGATCGACGGAGTCGCGGCTCGTTCCACCCCTGCTTCGAATAGAGCTCTTCAAGCTCCTGCTTCGTGAATGTCACTGCGAAAGTCTCCTTGGAATGGTATGTAGCTAGATGTAAGATTCTGGAATGTACTCACATGAAGTCTTGGCTTTGGCCCAATCGCTCTCCAACTTGACGCCATCTCAACGGGCATGGGTGGGCGGGGTAACACGACAGTTCCAATTGTCGGCGACATTCGAACGCAACCCGCAGTCTGATCTGATCACAGAGCCGATCTTGCATTCGCTCGGTGATGCGCTTCGAATTCACCACGCCTTCAGTCGCCAAGCCCTGAGCAAGGACCGCTTCGAGCACGCATTAGAAAAAGTGATGGTGTTAAACGGTGTCGACGCGGCCTTGGCTACAAGTAGGACCAACCGGGGTCACGACATAACCGTGAATGGATACAGGATCAGTCTGAAGACAGAAGCTGCTGCGAACACCCGCGAGTCGCATCTCAACATTTCCAAGTTCATGGAGCTTGGTCGTGGAGCGTGGGAATTGCCACTTCTCCGCGACCTATTTCTCGAGCACATGCTGGGCTATGACCGCGTCCTGCAGTTCAGGTGCCTTCCATCGCCGGCAGGCTTTCACTCGTATGAGCTCGTGGAAATTCCTAAGCTCATCCTTATGCAGGGGAAGGATGCACAACTTACGATCTCAGAAGATTCACGCCAGAACCCCAAACCAGGCTACGGGAACGTATTTGATCCAACTTCGGGTGCATTGATGTTCCAGCTCTATTTCGACGGCGGGACGGAACGCAAACTTTCGATCAAGCGGATTGACAGACGGTATTGCGTTCTGCATGGCACTTGGAAATTTGGTTCAGCGCCTCTTGAGTAACCTCTCACGCGCGAGTTCTGCGTAGTCTGCATTAAGCTCTACGCCAGTGCATCTACGTGCGAGTTCATTGCACACGACACCAGTTGTTCCCGAACCGAAAAACGGGTCAAGCACCCGGTCACCTGGCTGTGAACCAGCTTGAACGCATAAGCGCACGAGCTGCCGTGGGTACACGGCAAAGTGGGAGCCTGGATACGGCTCAGTGTTGATGTTCCACACAGTCCGCCGATTTTTCGCCTTCTGCTTCGGGTCAATCGCTGGCTCAAGAATGGCACTGTGGTCGTAAAAGTATTTTTCGCTTTTTGTCAGCAGGAACACGTACTCGTGAGATCGAGTGGGTCGGTCTTTTACCGATTCAGGCTGACAATTTGGCTTATTCCAAATGATGTCGGTACGTAGATACCAACCATCCTCTTGCAAAGCCAGCGCGAGCCGCCAAGGTACCCCAATCAAGTCCTTAGGTTTCAGGCCTTCCGGTGTGTCCGCGCGATAAGACATCCCCCGGCCTTTGTTTTTTGCGTCTACATCGCGCCATGTACGGCCGCCGCTTGTGTAGCTATCCCCGACATTCAGCCAAAACGTCCCGTCATGCGTGAGAACGCGCCTCACTTCGCGGAATACCGCGACAAGGTCCTTGATGTAGTCGCGAATGTCTTTCTCGGCACCAATCTGCCCCTCAGTCCCGTAGTCACGTAATCCCCAGTAGGGAGGCGACGTGACACACGTCCGGAAAGTTTCATCTGGGAAGCTTTGCAGCACCGTCCGCACGTCTCCCACGACGATGTCAGCCAGATTGTGAGAGGCGTCTCTGATCTCAGGCCGTGGGGCGTCGGATTCTTCAAATAGTTCGAGAAGGTGGCTCATGATAGTAGTGTAGTTTTGCTGAGACGCCCCCAACAGGAGCGAAACCTCTTGTTGATTGCGGTTGATCTTACTGGCAGGGGGGCAGTTCCTGGGCCGGTGACTTGTTCAAGATACCCGCTGCCTTCTCCGCTGCGGCCATGGGTGTGACATGCAGGTAGACCATGGTGGATTGCAGCGATGCATGGCCTAGCTGGGCCTGTACTTCAACGATGTTCAGTCCCCCCTGCAGCAACCGGGTGGCGTTGGTATGGCGGCATGTGTGGAGCGTGACCTTGCCCAGGTTCACGTCGATCCCTGCTCTCGCGCACGCGGCCTTCATCCACTTGTAGGCATTGTTGTGCTTGCGCTTCGTGGGAAACACCCACTCATCCGAGGCTTCCAGCTTGCGGCGTTCCAGGGTAGCTTTCATGCGATCCGTCATCACGATCGTGGTGTCAGTCCCGCCTTTCTGCCGGTAGATGAGCACTGTGCTCTGGGCGAACGAGACTTGCGACCATTTCATCCGCGCGATTTCTCGGTAGCGAGCCCCGGTGTCCAGCAACATCGCGACAAGGTCGCAATTGGTCTGGCGTGCACGGTCAGTGCGGTAGCACTTCCCTGGGTACTTGGCATTGGGATCAATCGCCGCAAACAACTTCGTCTCTTCCTCTTCTGTGAGATAGCGGAGGCGGGTCTTCTCAGGCTTGATCCGCTCGATCTTGGGTCCCGTTGACCACTTCTTGCCCTCAGCGAAGCGCACCAGCGCAAGCCAGTACGAGGACATGACCGCCAGGGTGTTGTGGGCTACACCTGCCTGGCGCCTCTGCTCGATCACCTCCAGAACCGCGTGCTCCTGCACGTCAGCGAACTTGTCGTTTGGCAACGATAAAAAGTGGCCGAGGTGGCCTTTCGCGCTTTGCCACCCTGGCTTGCCTTTGCGCTCATCCAGAAACGCCTTGATGACCGCGTGGAGCCCCATGGGCTTGTTGCCGACCACGACAACTTCGCGGATGGCATCGGCCTCCCACAACGCGGCCATTTGCTGGGCAAGCTTGAGATCGTCGGTCTTGGTGGATTTGAAGAAGGGATGACCGTCGATGGTCTTGCGCCAGTGATAGACGCCCTGCTTGCTCATTGTCAGACTCATGTGCACCTCAGTTTTTAGCGCTGCGGGGTGCAGCGC
>NZ_JBKDTZ010000382.1:0-9550 GCF_046339755.1 Acidovorax sp.
TGCACGGGGCGTGCGCCGCGCTGCGGGCACCTCGATGCGCAGCCGATGCCCCAGGTAGGCGCCGGTGAGCGAGGCCTCATCGGCGGCCACCTCGTCCGGCGTGCCCTGCGCCATGACGCGCCCGCCATGCACGCCGGCGCCCGGGCCCATGTCCACCACGTGGTCGGCGGCGCGCATCATGTCCTCGTCGTGCTCGACCACGATGACGCTGTTGCCGATGTCGCGCAGGTGCTGCAAGGTGGCGATGAGCCGGTCGTTGTCGCGCTGGTGCAGGCCGATGCTGGGCTCGTCGAGCACGTACATCACGCCCGTGAGGCCCGAGCCGATCTGGCTGGCCAGGCGGATGCGCTGCGCCTCGCCGCCCGACAGCGTCTCGGCGCTGCGGTCCAGGCTCAGGTAGTTCAGGCCCACGTCGTTGAGGAATTGCAGCCGCGTGGTGATCTCGCGCACCACCTTGTCGGCGACCTCGGCCTTGGCGCCAGTGAGCGTGAGCCCCTGGAACCAGGCATGGGCGTGGTTCAACGTGGCATGGCTCACCTCGAAGATGGCGCGGGCCTGTTCGCCCTCGCCCACCTTCACGTGGCGCGCCTCGCGGCGCAGGCGCGTGCCGTGGCATTCGGGGCAGGGCTGGGTGCTGCGGTAGCGCGCAAGGTCCTCGCGCACCACCACCGAATCGGTCTCGCGGTAGCGCCGCGCCATGTTCGGCAGGATGCCTTCGAAGGCGTGCTTGCGGGTCATCACCTTGCCCTTGGAGGGGCCGCTGTCCATGATGTAGGTGAAGGCGATCTCTTCCTCGCCCGAGCCGTGCAGCACGGCCTCCTGCACCTTGGCGGGCAGCGATTCGAAGGGTGCCTCGACGTCGAAACCGTAATGCCGGCCCAGGCTTTCGAGCATGGCGAAGTAATAGCCGTTGCGCCGGTCCCAGCCCTTGATGGCACCGCTGGCCAGGCTCAGCGTGGGAAAGGCCACCACGCGCAGCTGGTCGAACACCTCGCGCTGGCCGATGCCGTCACAGGCCGGGCAGGCGCCCATGGGCGAGTTGAAAGAAAACAGGCGCGGCTCCAGCTCGGCCAGCGAGTAGCTGCACACCGGGCACGAGAACTTGGAGGAAAACAGGTGCTCCTGGCCCGAATCCATCTCCAGCGCCAGCACGCGGCCGTTGCCCTCGTTGCCGCCCACGCGCAGCACGGCCTCGATGCTTTCGGCCAGGCGCTGCTGCATCTCGGGGCGCACCTTGAGGCGGTCGATCACCACGTCGATGCTGTGCTTCTCGGTCTTCTTGAGGGCGGGCAGGCTCTCGTACTCGTAGATGGTGCCGTCCACGCGAAAGCGGATGTAGCCCAGCGCCTGCATCTGCGCAAAGACTTCAGTGAACTCGCCCTTCTTCTCGCGCGCCACGGGGGCCAGCAGCATCAGGCGGGTGTCTTCGGGCAAGGCCAGCACGGCGTCCACCATCTGGCTCACGGTCTGCGCGGCCAGCGGCAGGCCGTGGTCGGGGCAGAAGGGCGTGCCGGCGCGCGCGTACAACAGGCGCAGGTAGTCGTGGATCTCGGTCACCGTGCCCACGGTGGAGCGTGGGTTGTGGCTGGTGGCCTTCTGCTCGATGCTGATGGCGGGCGACAGGCCCTCGATCAGGTCCACGTCGGGCTTGTCCAGCCGCCCGAGGAACTGGCGCGCATAGGCCGACAGGCTTTCCACGTAGCGCCGCTGGCCTTCGGCATACAGCGTGTCGAAGGCCAGGCTGGATTTGCCCGAGCCCGAGAGCCCGGTGATCACCACCAGCTGGTTGCGCGGGATGTCGAGGTCGATGTTCTTGAGGTTGTGCGTGCGCGCCCCACGGATGCTGATGCGCTGCTCCCGCAGCGCGCGGGCCAGGTAGGTACCGTCGGAGGATCGGCCGTCGTCGGCAGCGGGGTCGTAATTCACGGGGCGGGCTCTATGCGGGACAACCCACCATGATAGGCCACCGGAATCTCCCGCACCTGCCACGCTGCTGCCAAGGCACAGGCGGTGGCCGGTGTCACCGCCAGTCACGGCAGAGGCCGACCCGGCACCCCGGGTTTGCCGACTCCCATAAAATGACAATCATTCTCATTTAATCGCCCATTGCCTGGCATGCTCCACGCCCGGGCGACGGCTTGCCACCCTTCCGCTACGCAGCATGGCCAGCGAACGCACTCTATCCGCGGCATCCCCCACCGACGCCGCCGTCCCCGTTGCCGATCCCGCCGCACCCACTGGCGGCCGCCGCTGGCACCTGCCCGCCCTGCCCACGCTGCGGCAGGCCTGGTTCCAGGTGCACTGGTTCATCGGCATCACGGCCGGCACGGTGCTGGTGGTGATCGGCCTCACGGGGGCGCTGCTGGCCTTCCACGAAGAGATCCTGGACCTGATGAACCCCGGCGTGCGCCACGTGGCGCCGTCGGCAGGGCCCATGCTCACGCCGCAGCAAACGGTGGATGCCGTGCTGCGCGCCGGACGCACCGAGCGCATCAGCAGCGTGGCCCTGGAGGCCGAGCCGGGCAGTTCGGCACGTGTGGCCTTCGTGCCGCGCCCGGGTGAGCGGCGCGGCGACGTGGTCTATGTGCACCCCTACACCGGCAGCGTGCTGGGCGAGCTGCAGGGCCATGGCTTTTTCGAATGGATCGAATCGCTGCACCGCTGGCTGCTGCTGCCGCGCGAGCCTGGCCGCGTGGTGGCCGGCGTGCTGGCCATCTGCCTGCTGGGCCTGTCGCTCTCGGGCCTGTACCTGCGCTGGCCGCGCCACCCGCTGCGCTGGCGCACCTGGCTGACCTTCGACCCGGCATTGAAGGGCCGCTCGTTCCTGTGGGGCCTGCACTCGGTCATCGGCACCTGGGCGCTGGTGCTCTACGTGGCGCTCACGGCCACGGGCATCTACTGGTGCTTCGACGCGGTGCGCGACACGGTGGACGGATGGGCCGGCCAGAAGCGGCCCCCGCGCGCGGCGGCCCCGGCCCGGCCACCTGCCCCTGCCAAGGCCGAACCCAAAGCGCCCGAACCCGCACCGCCGGACCTGGCCCGCACCTGGGCCGTGTTCCAGCAACAGGCCGGCGACTGGGCCGAGGCCAGCCTGCGCATGCCCGCCAAGGCCGGGCAGCCGGTGCAGGTCACCTGGCTCGATGCCAAGGCGCCGCACGAACGGGCGCGCAGCCGCATGTCCATCGAGCCCCTGAGCGGCAAGGTCAGCGGCGAGGACCGGTATGCCGACCGCAGCATGGGTGCCCGCGCGCTGAGCACCATCTACCCCGTACACATGGGCACCTACTTCGGCCTGCCGGGGCGCGTGGCCATGCTGCTGGCCAGCCTGGCCCTGCCACTGTTCGCCATCACCGGCTGGATGCTGTACCTGGACCGCCGCCGCCAGCGCCGCGCCACCGCGGCCGCGCGTGCTGCCCACGGCCAGGGCGTGCCCACCGCCGTGGCCGGCACCCTGGCCGCCGACACCCTGCTGGTGGCCTATGCCAGCCAGGCCGGTCAGGCCGAGCGCATCGCGCTGCAAAGCGCCACCGGCCTGCAGCGCGCCGGGCTGCGCGTGGCCGTGCAGTCGGTGGCGCAACTCACGCCCGAGGCGCTGCGTACGCACCGCCGCGTGCTGCTGGTGGCCAGCAGCTTCGGCGAGGGCGAACCGCCCGACAGCGCCCGGCGCTTCACGCGCCTGCTCGCGCAGCAGGGCACGGGCGCCCTGGCGGGCATGCGCTACGGCCTGCTGGCCCTGGGCGACCGCAACTACGCACGCTTTTGCGGCTATGGCCATGCGCTCGACGAAGCCCTGCGCCAAGGCAGCGCCGAGCCCCTGTTCCCGCTGATCGAAGTGGACAGCGGCGATGCCGCCGCCCTGGCCCGATGGATGCAGACCCTGGCCACGCTGGAGGGCGCCGAGCACCTGGCGCTGGACGGCGCCCTGGCCGACGCCGGCCCCGAGTTGCCCTACACCCCCTGGCGCCTAGCCAGCCGTGAGCAGCTGAACCCCGGCAGCGAGGGCGGTCCGCTGTTCGAGCTCTCGCTGACCGCCGCCACTCCCGCCACCTGGCACCCCGGTGCCCTGGTGGAGCTACAGGCCCGCCACGCCGCCGAGGCGGTGGATGCCTGGCTGGCGGTTGCCGGACTGGCAGGCACCGACACTGTGCGCCTGGGTGGCCAGCCCTGCACCCTGGCCGAGGCCCTGGCGCAGTGCGTGCTGCCGGTGCCGCCGCTGCATTTTGCCGCTGCCCAGGCCTGCGCCGACGCCCTGGTGCCCCTGGCGCCGCGCACCTATTCGGTGGCCTCGCTGCCGCAGGACGGCGCGCTGCAGCTGCTGGTGCGCCAGGAACGGCATGCGGGCGGCCTGGGCCTGGCCTCGGGCTGGCTCACGGTCCACGCCCCCCTGGACACGCTGGTGCCCCTGCGCCTAGTGGCCAACCCGCGCTTCGACGCTGCCGGGAGCGATGTGCCCTGCCTGTTCATCGGCAATGGCTCGGGGCTGGCAGGCCTGCGTGCGCACCTGCGCGAGCGCGTGCGCACAGGCCAGCGGCGCAACTGGCTGCTGTTCGGCGAGCGCCAAAGCTCCCACGACACCCTGTGCGCCGCCGAGATCGACGGCTGGCAGGCCGGTGGCTTCCTGGCCCGGCTCGACCGCGTGTTCTCGCGCGATGGCGGCGAGCACCGCTATGTGCAGGACCGCCTGCGCGCCGCGGCGGGCGATTTGCGCGCCTGGGTGGCCGATGGCGCCATCCTCTATGTCTGTGGCAGTGCCCAGGGCATGGGCTCAGGGGTGGACGCCGTGCTGGCCGAGGTGCTGGGCGCCGATGCGCTCGACGCACTGATCGCGGACGGACGCTACCGAAGGGACGTCTATTGAGCCGGACCGGAAGGCCGGTTTGTTCTTGATCAAAGTCAATGGACGGGCCAATGCGCGAGAATCGGGGTTTGCGCCAGCCGTCCATCGAGCCTCCTTCCTTGCTAATGCCTTCCCCGGCACCGAGTGCCGCCCCCCCTTCCTCTGCCCCCGTACAGCCACCGGCCGCGCATGCCATGACGCCGCAGGAGCGGCGCTCCAGCATCAGCCTGGCGCTGATCTTCGCGCTGCGCATGCTCGGGCTGTTCCTGGTGCTGCCGGTGTTCGCGCTGGAGGCGCGCAGGTACCCGGGCGGTGACGACCCGGCGCTGGTGGGCCTGGCCATGGGCATCTACGGCCTGACCCAGGCCGTGCTGCAGCTGCCGCTGGGCATGGCGTCGGACCGCTTCGGGCGCAAGCGCGTGATCGTGCTGGGCCTGCTGGTCTTTGCCGGCGGCAGCCTGCTGGCCGCGCTGGCCGATTCGCTCACCGGGCTGCTGCTGGGCCGGGCGCTGCAGGGCGCGGGCGCCGTGTCCGCCGCCGTCACGGCCCTGCTGGCCGACCAGACGCGCGATGCGGTGCGCACCAAAGCCATGGCCCTGGTGGGCGGCAGCATCGGCCTGATGTTCGCCGTGGCCCTGGTGGCCGCGCCCGTGCTCACGGCCCACATCGGCCTGTCCGGCCTGTTCGGGCTGACCTGCGCGCTGGCGCTGGCCGGCGTGGCCGTGGTGCTCTGGGCCGTGCCGCCCGAGCCCGCGGCGCACAAGGACACGCCGCGCGGCCGGCTGGCCGATGTCTGGGCCCACCCCGACCTGCTGCGCCTGAACCTGGGCGTGTTCGTGCTGCACACGGTGCAGCTGTCCATGTGGGTGGCCGTGCCGGCCATGCTCGTACAGGCAGGCCTGCCCAAGGACCACCACTGGCAGGCCTACCTGCCGGCGGTGGTACTGTCCTTTGCCGCCATGGGCGGGCTGTTCGCGCTGGAACGTGCCGGCCGCCTGCGCGCGGCCCTGCTCGGGTCCATCGGCCTGGTGCTGGTGGTGCAACTGGGCCTGGGCACCATCGCGGCCGGCGGCGCCACGCCCACGCTGTGGGTGCTGGGGCCGCTGCTGTTCCTGTTCTTCTGCGGCTTCAACACGCTCGAAGCCACCCAGCCCAGCCTGGTCTCGCGCATGGCGCCTGCGGCCCTGCGTGGCGCGGCCCTGGGCAGCTACAACACCCTGCAATCGCTGGGGCTGTTTGCCGGCGGCGCCCTGGGCGGTGCCCTGGTCAAGTGGGCGGGGGCGCCCGGGCTGTTCGCCACCACGGCGGTACTGACCGCCCTGTGGCTGGTACTGACCTGGCCCCTGCGCCCAACAGGACGAGGCCAGGGACACTGACCGGCCGGCTTGCGGCACAATGGTACGTTTGGCGCGCAGACTCTCCACCGGCTGGGGAGTGCACCGTCGCCCCCCAACATCCAGCAGTAGGTAGAGCAGCACATGGCATCCGTGAACAAAGTCATCATCGTCGGCAACCTCGGCCGCGACCCGGAAATGCGCACCTTCCCCAGTGGCGACCAGGTGGCCAACGTCACGGTGGCCACCACCGACAAGTGGAAGGACAAGCAGACCGGCGAAATGAAGGAAGCCACCGAGTGGCACCGTGTGGTCTTCAACGGCCGCCTGGCCGAAATCGCCGGCCAGTACCTGCGCAAGGGCTCGCAGGTCTACGTGGAAGGCAGCCTGCGCACGCGCAAGTGGACCGACCAGAGCGGTGTGGAAAAGTACAGCACCGAAATCCGGGCCGACCAGATGCAGATGCTGGGCAGCCGCCAGGGCATGGGCGGCGGCCAGGGTGGTGGCGGTGGCCAGCAGGGCGGCTACGACGACGGTTATGGCGACCAGGGCGGTGGCGGCTACGATGCGCCGCCCCAGCGCCGTGCGGCACCGCCGCAGCAGCAACGTCCCGCGCCGGCCCCCGCTCCCCGCCAGGCGCCCGCCCCGGCGCCACGCGCGGCCTCGGGCTTCGACGACATGGACGACGACATCCCGTTCTGACCCCAGGCCAGACATTCCGGGCACCGCAGGCCCGCGCTCCCCAGGGGCGCGGGCCTTTTTCCTGGCGCCGTCTCAGGCCGCAGGTTGCTTCATGCGCCGGGCGGTTTCCACCACCACGCTGCGCAGCGACTGCACCGTGGGGTGATCCTCCAGCTCCTTGGTGGTGAAGAAGCTCACGGGGGGCAGGTTCCAGCTGAGCCGGTAGGGCAGTGCGGCCCAGTGGCCGGCGCGCTCCATCTCGGCCACCACATCGCGCGCGAAGATGGTGATGGCATTGGGCTCCTGGCGCAGCACCATCTCCATGCTGCGGATGGCCGTGGTCTCCAGCATGGGCAGCGGCGGCTGCACGCCCGCGCCGACGAAGATGGCGTTGTAGGTGCGGCGCATGGGCGTGTTGGGCGGCGGCAGGATCCAGTCGAGCTGCGCCAGCCGCGCCCAGTCCAGCGGGCCGCGCGACAGCCGCTGCACGTTCTTCGCCCCCACCACCAGGCAGGGCTCCTGCTCGTAGATGGCCTGCTGCACCAGGCCGCCCGCATCGCCGTCGTACGAGCGGCCGATGGCGCAGTCGAGCTCGCGCGCCAGCAGGCCGGCCACCAACTCGTCCGTCGTGCCCTCGCGCGCCATCACCGAGATGCGCGGCGAGCGGTCCAGCAGGTGCGTGAGCGCGGCCGACATGAGCTGCTGCGGCACCAGCAGCGTGAGGCCCAGGCGCAGCCGGCCACTGCGGCCCGCCCCGAGTGAGGTGAGTACGCGCGCGGTCGCGTCGAGCTCCGCCAGCCAGCGCTTGGCATAGAGCAGTACCGCCGCGCCCGCGGCCGTTGGCACCAGTCCCCGGCTGGAGCGGTCGAACAGCCGGGCCCCGAAGATGTCCTCGACCTCGTGCAGCGCCTTGGTGATCGCCGGCTGGCTCAGCTGCATCTCGGCCGCCACCCGGCCCAGCGTGCGGTGCCGGTCGATGGCCTGCAGCAGCGACAGCTGCCGGAGTTTGAGGCGAGACAGCAGCGCGTGCTGCAGCTCGGCGGCGGGGTCGCGGGCGGTGGGCAAGGTCATAACTCCATGGTTATTGGACTATCAGCAATTATTTCACTTTGGTGAATCGGCAGTCCTAGAATTTTTTCCATGCACTCGAATGACGACACGCCGATGACCAACCCCCTCACCGCCGGGTTCCTGGACGCGCTGGCCGATGCGACCAGCACCGACGACGCGCTGCGCCAAATCAACCGCTGCCGCCTGCAGATCGCTCCGGGCAGCATCTTCAGCATCCAGCAGAACGTGACCACCGCGCGCGACGGCAGCGACCAGATCCTGCTGCGCCGTTTCTATTCCTCCGAGGGCGCCACCTTTCCCATCAACGGCGCCAAGCGCAAGACGCTGACGCCCTGGACGGACTGCCTGTTTCTGCAGGGCCGGGTCTTCATTGGCGAGGGCGAAGCGGTGCTCGCGCAGCACTTCGACGATTTCGCGCAGATGCGCCCCTACGGCCTTTGCAGCGTGGTCAACGTTCCGCTGATGCAGGGCCGCTTGTGCTACGCCACCGTCAATGTCTTCGGCACCCGCGACCACTGGCGGCCCGAGGAAGTGCTGGGCCTGCGCCTGCTGGCGCTGGCCGCCGCGCGCTGGGTGCCCGCGGTGCCTGGGCTCGCCTACCGCTTCACGGGCGCCGCCGCCCCCACGGACACCCCGAAGGAACAGGAGATGCCATGCCAGTGACCGCCTTGCACCACTTCACGATCCGCTGTGCGCCCGAGGAGCTGCCGCAGCTGGTCGACTTCTACGTGCGCGTGATGCGCCTGACCGTCGGGGAGCGGCCGGAGATCCCTGCGCCCGGCGCCTGGCTGTATGCCGATGGCCAGCCCATCGTGCACCTCTATGCCCACCTGGCAACGCCCGATGCGCCCGCGCAGCCCGCCACGGGCCATGTGGACCACATCTCGTTCCGCTCGCATGGCCTGGCCGAAGTGCGGGAGCACCTGCGCAGCCACGGCATTGCGTTTGAGGAAGCGCCCATCCCCGGCTGGGCCATCCACCAGCTGTTCTTCAAGGACCCGCGCGGCCTGAAGATCGAGATGACGTTCTGGATGGACCGGGAAACAGGGGGCGCGGCATGAGCACCCGGTTCGTGGAGGGGGGGAGTGTGCGCACGGCGTTCGACCTGCAGGGCGAAGGCCCGCCGCTGGTTTTGATGCACGGCGCCGAAGCCTCGCGCCAGATGTTCACCGCACTGGTGCCACTGCTGGCCCGGCACTTCACCGTGATCGCCTACGACCAGCGCGACTGCGGCGAAACCCAAGGGCCCGAGGGCCCATCGACGCTCGCCGATCTGGCAGGCGACGCGCAGCAGCTCATCCAGGCACTGGGCTTCAAGCGCGCCCATGTGTTCGGCTCCTCCTTCGGGGGCCGGGTGGCGCAGGCGCTGGCGCTGCTGCACCCGCGCTCGGTCGATCACCTGGTGCTGGGCAGCACCTGGCCGCTGCCCCGGCCTTACGCGGAACTGTGCCCGGACGCCGAACGCCTGGACGCACTGCGGCGCGGCCTGCCTGCCACCGCCGAGGAGCTGGCCACCTGGTTCTTCCCCGAGGCCTTTCTCGCAGAGCGCCCCGAGCTGCGGCGCGTGTTCGCCACCGCCCGACCGGCGTCGGAGCGCTCGGCCAGGCGCATGGCCACCGTACAGACG
>NZ_JBKDTZ010000383.1:0-3034 GCF_046339755.1 Acidovorax sp.
TGGCCTGCACGTACCCCTGTCAACGCTTCGCCATGCACCTCGCGGTGCCCAGCGCATGACTCGGGGACAACATGGTTCGCTAAACCTTTGCTGTGAGGGACTTGCACCCTTTGCTCCTTGCCGGTCTCCCGGCGCACCCGACCGAAAACTGAGCCAGGTGAACGACCTACTCTGCTGCTTTTTTGTGCAGCAGAGGATCAGGAGTGATCACCATGGACATGATTGGCAGGATCCGGCGGCTGCACAGCCGCAAGCAGAAGTCGGTGCGCGAGATCTCGCGCATCACGGGCTTGTCGCGCAACACGATTTCCAAGTGGCTGCACGGCGATGTGGAAGGCGAGCCGAAGTACCGGCGCGCTGAGCAAGACAACAAGCTCACGCCGTTTGGCGATGAACTGCGCCAGGCCTTGACGGCTGATGCGCGACGGCCCCGCCACGAGCGGCGCACGTCCAGGGCCCTGTACGCCCAGATCAAGCTGTCCGGCTACGACGGCGGCTACAGCCGTGTGACGGACTTCGTTCGTCAGTGGCTCCAGCAGGAAGGCCAGGCAGCGGTAGCCAACGCCTTTGTTCCCCTGGCCTTCGAGTTGGGCGAGGCCTACCAGTTCGACTGGAGCGAGGAAGGGATGCTGGTGGGCGGCATCTACTACCGGGTGCAGGTAGCGCACATGAAGCTGTGCGCTTCGCGGGCGTTCTGGCTGGTGGCGTATCCCAGCCAGGGTCACGAGATGCTGTTCGATGCGCACACCCGGTCGTTTGCAGCGCTGGGCGGTGTGGCGCGCCGCGGCATTTACGACAACATGAAGACGGCTGTCGATAAGGTCAAGAAGGGCAAGGGCCGTGTCGTCAACGAGCGCTTCGCCACGATGTGCGCGCACTACCTGGTCGATCCCGACTTCTGCAATGTGGCCTCAGGCTGGGACAGCCAAACGAAGTGCGGCTGCGGCGAAGGCTAACTTGCGAAGCAAGTTAAGCGAAGCGGCCGCAGCCAAAAGGGGGTGGTCGAGAAGAACGTGCAGGACAGCCGTCGGCGCATCTGGATCGACGCGGCCAAGATCAAGTTCGGCAGCTTCGTGGAGCTCAACGCCTGGTTGGCTGACCGGTGCCGGGCCCTGTGGCAGGAGGTGCGCCACCCAGAGCACGCCCAGTTCACCGTGGCCGAGATGCTGGAGCACGAGCGTGCGCATCTGATGCCCATGCCGATCCCGTTTGATGGCTACGTTGAGAAGCCGGCGCGGGTGTCCAGCACTTGCTTGGTGTCGGTGGCGCGCAACCGCTCCTCGGTGCCGTGTGAGCTGGTGGGGCAGGTGGTCAGCACGCGTCTGTACCCGGGCAGCGTGGCGGTGGTGGCTGACGACAAGATCGTGGCGCGTCACGACCGGCTGAGCAATGCCGGCGAGACGCGGTACGACTGGCAGCACTACATCCCGCTGCTGCAGAGGAAGCCGGGGGCGCTGAGGAACGGGGCTCCGTTCGCCGACATGCCCGAACCATTGCAGCGGCTGCGCCGAGGGCTGCTGCGTAACCCGGGCGGGGATCGGGTGATGGCGCAGGTGCTGGCCATCGTGCTGACGGCTGGGCTGGATGCGGTTCTTGTGGCGGTGGAGTTGGCACTGGAGACGGGCCCGCCAGGCAAGGTCAGTGTGGAGCACGTGATCAATGTCATGGGCAGGCTGAACGCACAGCCTGCGCCGCCGACGGCCGCCACGCACCTGAAGGTGGTGACACCGCCTCTGGCAGACACAGCGCGCTATGACCGTCTGCGCGGTGACGGCGCCGACACGGCCGAACACGCTGAAGGGGCCAGCCATGAAGCCTGATGTCCTGGTGGAGTTGAAGGCGCTGCGTCTGCACGGCATGGCCAGCGCGTGGGCTGATCTGACGGAGCAAGGCAGCGGTGGCGGCGGCCTCGAGTCGTCTCGCTGGTTGATCGAGCATCTGTTGCAGGCTGAAGGAACGGACCGGCAGATGCGGTCGGTCAGCCACCAGATGAAGGCCGCGAAGTTCCCCGTGCATCGGGATCTGGCCGGGTTTGACTTCGAGGTCTCGCCGGTGGACCGCAAGCTGGTCAGCACGCTGGCAACCACAGCGTTCACAGACGAAGCGCACAACGTGGTTCTGGTTGGTGGGCCCGGCACCGGCAAGACGCACCTGGCCACAGCCATCGGTGTGGCCGGGGTCACGCGCCATGGCAAGCGGGTACGCTTTTGCTCCACGGTCGATCTGGTCAACGCGCTGGAGCAGGAGAAGGCGCAAGGCAAGGCTGGGCGCATCGCCACGAGCTTGTTGCGCCTGGACCTGGTCATCCTCGATGAGCTGGGGTACCTGCCCTTCAGCCAGGCGGGTGGGGCGTTGCTGTTCCACCTGCTCAGCCGCCTGTACGAGCACACCAGCGTGATGATCACGACCAACCTGGACTTCGCGGAATGGACCAAAGTGTTCGGCGACGCCAAGATGACCACTGCGCTGCTGGACCGGCTAACGCACCATTGCCACATCGTGGAGACGGGCAACGAGTCGGTGCGCTTCAGCCGCAGCACGGCGGCCGCGAAGAAGCGCATCAAGGCCCGGGAACAGGCCCACAAGGGGGCCAAGACAGAGGTTGAGGGCGACGCCTTCTGAAGGAGCGCCGCGCGCGGGGGAAGCCTCTACGGGCTACGCCCTTCGCGTCTTCCCCCGCGCGATCAACACGGCACCAAGGAGGTCGACAAACAAGGCGAAGACCTACACTTATCCACAGCCGGCCCTCGAAAAGTCGGCTTCCACCCCTGGCTCAATATTCGGTCGGCACGGTGGCTCAAATTTGGATCGGCGCGGACACTCGATGCCCGCCGCCTCGACCAGGCGCTCGACGCTGACCTCGGTTTTCAGCCGCTCGATCTCGGTCTCGGGGATGCGTGCCATGGGCAATTCCTTAGTGCGGCGCTGGGTTTTTGATCCAACAGGGCGGAGTAAAAAAATAACTCCACATCAGGATACTCTATCGTAGAGTAACGTCAACCCGGCAACGCACGCCCACCCCCACCGCCAGACC